>NZ_JBWMBB010000039.1:0-3174 GCF_056521305.1 Rhodoferax sp. RT4P68 | reverse complement strand
ATCGGTGGCCACCGACAGGCCGCTGCCGTTCAGCACGATGGCCTGGCCGGCGTTGGCAGAGGCCTGCGCGGCATTGGCCGGCGTGCCGCTGAAGGCCACGCTGGTGATGCTGGCCACACTCACGCTGTAGCCGGCACTGGCACCGCCGGCCGTGCGCACGCTGATGGCGCCGAACACGCCGGCCGACAGTGGCACGGTGATGGTCACCTGGCCGTTGGGGATGTAGCCCAGCACCGGGTCGAAGCGGTCGGCCACGTTCGGTCCGGTGGTGGCGCCGGCATCCAGCACCGACTCGGTGCCGAACACATACAGGCTGTTGGCCCCCTCCACGAAGCCGAAGCCCGACAGCACCACCACGGCCGAGCTGCCATCGCCAGCCACCGACTGCACCTGTACGCTGGTGACACGCGGCACCACTTGCAGCAGCACGCTGCTGTTGTTCACATCGCCCACCACACGCACCTGGCCGGTGACGGCGTTGAACGGAACCACCACCTGGGCCAGCGTGCTGGCGGCGTTGACGGTGGTCGGCCGCACCACCAGGTCATCGACCAGGCCATTGACGTCGACCACCTGGAACACCACATCGGTGCTGGCGTCCAGCCCCACACCGACCAGCTGGATCACCTGGCCCGGCTGGGCCGAGGCCTGGCCGGCGTTGGCCGGCGTGCCGCTGGCAACGCTGGCCGTGATGCTGGACAGGCTCAGGCCGAAGGCCGCACTGGTGCCGCCCACGGTGCTGATGCGGATCGGCCCGACGGGCACGTTGTCGGGCACCTGCAGGTTGGCCGCACCGTTGCCGATGCTGCGCGCCAGCGTGGCGTCGAAGCGGTCGAACACATTCATGCCCTGGGCTCGCGAGGGGTCGTCCACGCGCTGGTTGCCGAACAACACGGCGCTGGCGCCCTCGGCAAAGCCGGTGCCGGCCAATGTCATCGTGCTGCCGGCAAAGCCCTGGTTCGGGTTCACCGACAGGTCCGTCAGCGTCGGCACGATCTGCAGCAGAAGGCCGGTGCGGTCGCGCTCCAGCCGCACGCGGCCGGTGGTGGCGTTGTCGGGCACCGTCACGCCGATGGTCTGCGCCGTGGTGTCGACCGAGGTCGGCGTGACCGCCAGGTCGGCCAGGTTGCCGTTGGCGTCCATCACCGTGAACACCACGCGGTCGCCAGCCAGCAGGCCTGCGCCACGCAGCACGATGGCCTGGCCGGTGTTGGCCGAGGCCACCGCCGCGTTGGCCGCCGTGCCGCTGCCGGCCGTGGCCTGCAGGGCCGACAGGTGGCTGCTGCCGCCGCGCTGCACCTCCACGCCCAGGCTGTAGGCGCCGGTGTAGGGCGACGCCGTCCCGCTGCCGGCGACGGCCGGGTTGTAGGTGGTGTTGCCCCAGCCGCTGACGCCGATCGTGAAGGTGCCGGCAGTCGGCGTGGTGAACTCCAGGATGCCCGCATCGCTGGGGTTGAAACTGCGCGAAGCCACCTGCGTGCCGGCCGCGTCGAACACACGCACGTGGCCGTAGGTGGCGGTCGCCATGTTCAGCCGCAGGATGTTGCGCGCATCCAGGTTGACGGTGTACAGGTCCACATCGCGCTGGCCCTGGGCGCCATCGCCCACGCTGGCGTTCACGGTCAGGCGTGCATCGCGCGGCGCGCCCAGGCTGGCGGCGCCGTTCACGGTGTCGCTGGGCTCGGTCGCCGGGGTCTGCGACGGCAGCGTGGTGAACGGCCCGCCGATGCGCAGCGTGCCGGTGCCGGCCGAGGTGCTGACCGTGATGATGGTGCCCACCGCCCCGGTCGGCACCACCAGCGTGACGAGCTGCTGGTCCAGCGTGGTGCCACTGCCGTCGAGCACGGTCCGCAGCACGTAGTTGCCCACCGGCCGCCCGCCCACGGTGATGACCAGGTCGGCCGCCGACAGGCCGGCGCCCTCCAGCACGATGGTGTTGCCCACCGCGATGGTGCCGCCCACGGAGCGCACCTGCGGCACCACCGCCAGCGGCAGCACGGTGCTGCTGCCCAGCACCGTGATGTTGCCGCTGGTGGCCAGCGCCGGCACGGTGACGGTCAGCGTCGTGCCGTTGTTGCCCACGGTGCCGGTGCGCGTCAGCGTGCCGGTGTTGCCGGTGTCGTCGCGGCCTTGGAACTGCACCAGCGTGCTGTTGGTGAAGCCCTGGCCCTGCAGCACGATGGCCTGGCCGGTGTTGGCCGATGGCGCGGCGCCGTCGACCGGGATGCCGCCGTTGGCACTGGCCACTATGACCGTGAACTGCACCACCGGCTGCACCGCCGGCAGCGGGTTGATCTGCGCCGTGCCGCCCTCGGTGGTGATGCGGATCGGCCCGTCCAGCGTGCGCGGCGCCACGGCCACGAGGGTGCCGTTGCGCGTGCCGCTGATGTCGAACGGGCTCAGGTTGCCAGCGGCATCCACGATGGCGACGCCGCCCACCGTCAAGGTGCTGGCGCCTTCCATGAAGCCCGAGCCGGTCAGCGTGAACGTGGCGTCTTCGCCCGCCCGACCGTCGATGGCCGTCAGCGTCGGCACCACCTGCAGCCGCACCGGCGTGCTGGCGCCGAAGCTCTGCACCGAGAAGTTGTTGCTGTTGTCGGCATTGGCGAACGTCTCGCGCAGCAGGCTCACGCCGTCCACGCTCACGTCCAGCAGGTCCGGATCGTTCGTGCCGGTGGCGCCCCAGGTGTCCAGCACGTAGAGGTCGAAGCTCAGCGTGTAGGTCTGGCCGGCCACCAGGCCGGCGAGGTTCAGGGTCTGGCTGTCGTTGCTGTAGCGGCCGGCGTAGCGTGTCAGCGTGCCGCGACCGGCCTCGTCCACGACGGCGTTGCTCCAGGCCGCGTTGGCCGCGCCCTCGAAGTTGTCGCTGAAGACGGTGGTGGCGCCGCGCGCCACGCGCACGTTGTCGATGCCCCAGCTCTCGTTGCCCACGCCTTCCAGGCCGCCGTCGGCAAACCGCACGGCTGCCGTGCCGCCACCGGCCGTGAACGTGAGCGTGACGTTGCGGTACACGCTGTCGAGGTTCGCGGAACCCGCCAGGTCGGTGGTGCCCCGGTTGACCACGCGCACGTTCCCGGTGGTTGCCAGATCGGGCACCAGCACCTGCAGCCGGGTGCCGGCATCGTTGATGGCCAGCGGATCGACGGCCACCTGGCCGGTCGATCCATCGGCGTT
>NZ_JBWMBB010000038.1:0-3795 GCF_056521305.1 Rhodoferax sp. RT4P68 | reverse complement strand
CGGGCCAGCAACGCGTAGTGGTACGGGCCGAACACGGCAGGCAGGTAGCTTGCCGCCTGGCGATCGATCGTCAGGCAGAACGGCGAGATGCCTTGCAGCTTGGCTTCTGTCACGGCCTGGCGCATGTCCTCGACGCCGTAGCGGCCTTCGTAGTCGTCGATATCGTTGGGTTTGCCGTCGGAGAGCAACAGCAGCAGGCGGTGCGCCGCAGGCTCACGCATCAGCAGCATGCTGGCGTGGCGAATCGCAGCCCCGGTGCGGGTGTAGTGCTCCGGTTCGAGTCCAGCCACACGCCGCGCCACCTGTGGCCCATGGGCCTCATCAAAGCGTTTGACATTGCGCACCACGACCGCGTGCGGTCCCTCGCCGGAGAAGGCCTGCACGCTGAAGGGAGCGCCCATGCCTTCGAGGGCGATGCACACCAGCAGCAGCGCCTCGCGCTCCACGTCGATCACACGCCGACCGGCAGAGATCCATCCGTCGGTCGAGCCGCTCACGTCCACCAGCAACATCACGGCCAGGTCGCGCCGGCTGCGACGCTCCCCCTGGTACAGCCGCTGCGCCATCGGCAGGCCGGCGCGGACATCGGCCTGGGCCTCGACGAATGCTGGCAGGTCGATGTGGTCACCGTCCAGTTGCCGGTGCACGCGCTGACGCTGCGCACGCAGCAGTTCGAAGCGGCGGCGAACCTCCTGGAGCATGCCGCGCTGCTCCGCCAGCGTGTCGTCCACCCATTGTTGCGGCCCCTCGTGCGCCGCCAGCAGCAAGACTGTGGCGCCGGGGTCGCGGTAGGCCCCCGTGCGCCAGTCCCACTCGGGGTAGTGCAGCCGGTTGGGCGCTCTGCCGGGGTCCGCGGGACGGTGGCGCTGCATGCGCGGCGGCGGTGGATCGTCCGACAGCAGCACCTCCTTGGGCTTGCCGGGCGTGGACACCAGGCGGGCCTCGGGAAGTTCGGAGACGGCGTCGGCGACCTCTTCTGCAGCCGTCGCGGCGTCGCGGTCGGCCGGACGCTGCAAGCCCATGGGGTCCTCTGCCATCTCGTGCGGCTGGGCGGTCTGCACCATCCACGCGCCGGGCTGCGTCTGGCCCTCCTCGTCGCTGCCCTCGCGTACATCGGGACGGCGCGCAAGCCTTGCGCTGCGGGGCGATCCAAAGCTCTGGCGATCGTCTTCAGCCGACTGCGCGGTCCCCATCCGCACGGCGTCGGGCGGCGGCGCGCGCAGCTCACCGGTCCACCAGTCTCGCCACAGCAAGCGCCCGGCGGCGGCTCGGGGGGCCTCGGTCTGGATGCCGCCAAGCAGTGCGCGCGCCTGCGCCAGCACTTGTCCGGGTTCGGGTGGCACGCCGGGTTTGCAGGTGTGGGCCTTCGGCCACGCCCGTGCCGTGAACGGCTCGCCGGCCGGCGTGGCGAGCACCGCTCGTGCCAGCGATTCGAGGGCCCGCACGGGGGCTGACAGCGCACCAAGCGGCGGCCTGCGTTGCAGCGCCTCATGCCGCAGCGTGGCGAGGGGGGCAGCCAGCCCCGGCAGCGCGCGGACTAGGGCCTGATCGGACGCGTGTGCTTCGAGCAACAGGTACAGATCACGCTGCAAAGCTGGCCCGTCTGCCAGCACCAGGGACGCACTGCCGCGCACCGCGCGCATGGCCTGTTGCAACGCGATGGTGCGAAAGCGCTCGACGGCCAAGGGCGTCGGCTCGCTGATGTCGAATGCATCGGGCAACCAGATGCTGCATCCATCGGTGGCAGGTACCGCCTCCCGCACGGGCGCTTGCCGTCGGTGCTGGAAGAGCTGCGCCAGCAAGGTCGGCGGCGCCGGTGGCTGCGCCACGCGCAGCGCGAAGCTGCGGCCGAAGACTGCGGCGAGCAGCAGGTCCAGCCGCTGGGCAACGTCTGCCAGACGCACCGGTGCCGGGCCGCGGGGCGCTGGACGATGCCGGCGCCACAAGGCCTGCGCGAACACGGTCGCGTGGCGCGCCACGTCGGTGATGACGTCTTCCGCTTCGGCCATGGCGCGGCGTTGGTGCTAGACGAAGGTCGCGTCCACCAGATCGCGCATGGCGCCGACCAGCGAGGGCTCATCAGACAGCGGCGACACGATGGCGCTGTAGCACGCCTGATGCACACCGACGCCGCTGGCCGCCAGCCGCGCAGCCGCGATCAGCAGCCGGGTGCTGGGCACCTCGGCCAGGCCACGATCATGCAGGCCGCGCAGGCGCTGCGCCAGGCCGACCAGCGCGCGTGCGGTGGCGCCATCGACACCGCCTTCCAGCTGGACGATCTCGGCCTCCTGCTGCGGCGGCGGAAAGGCGAAGTCCAGTGCGACGAAGCGTTGCCGCGTGCTGGGCTTCATGTCCTTGAGCATGCGCTGATAGCCTGGGTTGTACGACACCACCAGCTGGAAGCCCGGCGCCGCTGCAACGGTCTCGCCGGTTTTGTCGATCGGCAGGATGCGCCGGTAGTCAGTCAGCGGGTGCAGCACAACGACCGTGTCCTGGCGCGCCTCGACCACTTCGTCCAGGTAGCAGATGGCGCCTTCGCGGGCGGCGCGGGTGAGCGGGCCGTCCTGCCAGACGGTGCCGTCGTGCTGGATGAGGAAGCGGCCGACCAGGTCGCTGGCCGACAGATCGTCGTGGCAGGAGATGGTGATGAGGGGCCGCTGCAGCCGCCACGCCATGTATTCGACGAAGCGCGTCTTGCCGCAACCCGTCGGCCCTTTCAGCATGACCGCGAGATGGCGGGCGTGGCATTGCTCGAACACCGCCACCTCGTCGCCGGTGGCCAGGTAGTAGGGCGCCTGCACCGGGCGCGCGTGATCCCCTGTGGGGTCGATGGCGCCAAACACGCTAGGCCACCGCGCGCCGGCGCACGGATGGGAGCGCGTCTCGCGCTTCCGGCTTCAGTTCGAACCGGGGAGCAAAGCGGAAGAAGTCGATGATGAACAGCGCCACGCCGATGGCGAAGATGGAGCCGGTGATGACCAGCATCACGAAGTGGATCTGGATCTTCAGTTGAGCATCGAGATAGCCCATGCCCATGATGCGCTCCAGGTAGACCTGCCCGATGCCGGCAGTGGCGAAGGAGAGCGTCATGCCGAACATGCCCGCGATTTGCATCCAGAAGGACCAGTAGCCCATCGAGGAGCCCTCCTCGGGGCGCCGCGTCATCGCAGGCAGCGCGTAGCTGATCATGGCCAGCACGATCATGGCGTAGGCGCCGTAGAACGCGGCGTGGCCGTGCATCGCCGTGATCAGGGTGCCATGCGTCCACTTGTTGACGCTGGGGAAGGTGTGCGCCAGGCCGAGCAGGCCGGCGCCGAACAGGGTGAACACAGCGCTGCCCACGGTCCAGTGCAATGCCAACTTGTTCGGATGGGCGAGCCCGGAGCGTCGGATGGCAGAGTAGGCATAGACCGCCATGCCCACCAGCGCCACCGGTTCGAGTGCACTGAACAGGCCGCCGATCGGCAACCAGTAAGCAGGCACGCCGATCCAGTAGTAGTGGTGGGCGGTGCCGATCACCCCGGCGATGAACACCAGACCGACGATCACGTACAGCCACTTTTCCATAACCTCGCGGTCCGCGCCCGACAGGCGGATGAGCAGGTAGGCCAGGAATGCGCCCTGGATCATCTCCCACACGCCCTCGACCCACAGATGGATCGTCCACCAGCGGTAGAAGATCGAGACGGTGTAGTTTTCGTAGTAAAGCAATGCTGGCACGTAGAGCACTGCCGAGAGCCCCAGCCCGCCGAGGAGCACGCCTTCGGTGGTCGTGAAGCGCCCCGATTTCTTGAT
>NZ_JBWMBB010000037.1:3083-5035 GCF_056521305.1 Rhodoferax sp. RT4P68 | reverse complement strand
TTGCGACTCCGCGTCTGAACCGCTCCGTCGACTGACAGGCGCCGGTGCGGCACGTCCGCATCCGGCCGTTGTGCCGAACGTCTACGGAGTTTTGATGCCCATTCACTTGTCTGCGCGCGCAGTCGCCATGGCTGCCGCTTTTCTGCCCGCCCTTGCATGGGCGGCACCGCTTACCCTCGACGAGGCCGTGGCCCTGGCGGTGCAGCGCTCTGATGCGGCCAGGGCCGCGCGCGCTGGCGTCTTCGGCGCGACCGAGGCCGCGCGTGCCGCAGGCCAACTGCCCGACCCGGTGCTGCGCGCCGGCATCGACAACCTGCCGGTGTCTGGTGGCGAGCGCTTTAGCACCCGCGACACGATGACGATGAAGCGCATCGGGCTCGCGCAGGAGTGGCTGTCTGCCGAGAAGCGCGCCGCGCGGCAATCCGCCGCCGACGCCCTGGTGGGCCGTGAGGCCGCCGCGCTGCAGGCCACGGCGGCCGACGTGCGCTTGCAGGCGGGGCTGGCGTATCTGGACGCCTACTTCGCCGGCGAGGCACTGCAGCTGACCGTCCAGGGCGAGCGCCACCTCCACGAAGAACTGGCCGCCGCGCGCGCGCGCCAGGCGTCCGCATCGGGCAGCGCGCAGGAAGTGCTGGCACTGACCAGCGCACAAGGCATGGCCGAAGACGAATCGGCCGAGCTGCGCCAGCAGCAGGCGGCCGCCCACGCAGCGCTGGAGCGGTGGGTGGGTGCGCGCGTCGAGGCACTGGTGCCGCCGGCGCCATTCGATGCCGTGACCGAGCTGGGCTATGTCGAACGCCATCCGGCCACGTTGGCGGCGCAGCGCGACGCCGCGCTGGCCCGCAACGAAGCGCACCTCGCCCGCGCCAACCGCAGCCCGAACTGGACCTGGGAGCTGAGCTACGGGCAGCGCGCCGGGCTCCCGGACATGGTGTCCGTCGGCGTCAGCATCCCGTTGGCCATCGCCCCAGCCAGCCGGCAAGACCGGGACATCGCGTCCAGGATGGCGCTGGCTGAGAAAGCCGAAGCCAACGTGGCAGAAGCGGTGCGCATGGCCAGCGGTGAGTACCGTGCGCTCGCCAGCGACGCCACGCGCCTGGCTGACCGTGCCGCGCGCTACCGGTCTGCGGTGGTGGCCCCGGCCCAGCAGCGCACCGAGCTCGCGCTGGCCGGCTACCGATCGAACCAGACCGCGCTCACGGTGCTGTTCGAGGCGCGGCATGCGGAGCTGCAATCGCAACGCAAATGGCTGTTGCTGCAGCGTGACCTGGCCAAGGCCAGGGCCCAGCTCGCCTTGACACCCATCGTCGAAGGAGCCGCCCCATGAAGCGCGCAGCACGCATCGCCGCCGTGGCGGCAGCCGGAGTCTTGCTGGCGGCCGGCGGCTTCTACGCGGGTCGTTCGACCCAGCCCGCCATGCCCGCCACCGGCGCTGCGCCGGCCGCTGCCGCTTCGGCCGGCGAGCGCAAGGTGCTGTACTGGCACGACCCCATGGTGCCGGGGCCGCGCTTCGACCAGCCGGGCAAGTCGCCGTTCATGGACATGCAGCTGGTGCCGGTCTACGCCGATGCGGGGGGCGACACCGGCGTCAAGGTCAGCCCGGGCGTGCAGCAGAACCTGGGCATCCGCACCGCCGTGGTGACGCGCTCTGACGTGGCCTCGTCCTTCGAGGCGGTCGGGGCGGTGCAGTTCGATGAGCGCCTGAGCGTCGCCGTGCAGACCCGCGTGGCGGGCTACGTGGAGCGGCTCGCCGTGCGCGCACCGATGGAGCGGGTGCGCAAGGGCCAGGCACTGGCCACGATCTTTGCCCCCGACTGGCTGGCGCCGCAGAACGAGCTGCTGGCGCTGCAGCGGGCAGGCGCCGCGCCCGAGCTTGTGGCAGCGGCCCGCGACCGCATGCGTGCGATGTCGATTCCCGACACGCTGGTCCGTCAAAGCGAAGAGTTGGGCAC
>NZ_JBWMBB010000037.1:1739-2983 GCF_056521305.1 Rhodoferax sp. RT4P68 | reverse complement strand
CGCACAGGCGTGCGCGCCGTGGTCATCGTCCGGCAGGATGGCGCCAGCTTCGCGCCCCGTGAGGTGACGCTCGGTGCCGACCTGGGCGACCAGCTCGAAGTGCTGCAAGGCTTGAAGGAAGGCGATGAGGTGGTGACGAGTGGCCAGTTCCTCATCGACTCGGAGGCGCGGCTCAAGTCGGTGCTGGGTGCCATGGGTGCTGCCCAGCCGGTGCCCGCAGTGGCCGCTGCGTCGGCACCCGTCGGCGTCCACCGCGCCAGTGGCAAGGTCGAAAGTGTCGACGCCGACGGCATCACCATCTCGCATGGGCCGGTGCCCGCGTTGCAGTGGCCGGAAATGACCATGGGCTTCGGCAAGGCGCAAGCCGGTGCTTTCGCGGACATCCGGCCTGGCGACACGGTCAGCTTCACATTCAAACCCGGCGGCCCCATGGAGTGGGAGCTGGTGACCGTGCAGAAGGCCGGGGCTGCCCAATGATTGCCGCACTCATCCGCTGGTCCGTCGGCAACCGCTTTCTGGTGCTGTTGGCCAGCGCTGCGCTGGTGGCGGCAGGACTGTGGTCCGTCGCGCGCACCCCGGTGGATGCGCTGCCCGACCTGTCCGACACCCAGGTCATCGTGCGCACCACCTACCCGGGCAAGCCGCCGCAGGTCGTCGAAGACCTCGTCACCTACCCGTTGACCACCACCATGCTCAGCGTGCCCGGGGCCAGGACGGTGCGCGGCTACAGCTTCTTCGGCGACTCGTTCGTCTACATCCTGTTCGACGACAAGACCGACCCGTATTGGGCGAGGTCCCGGGTCGTCGAATACCTCAGCCAGGTGCAGAGCAAGCTGCCGCCGGGGGCTGTGGCAGCGCTTGGGCCCGATGCCACAGGCGTGGGCTGGGTCTACATGTACGCGCTGGTGGACCGCACCGGCAAGAACGACCTGGGGCAGCTGCGCGCGCTGAACGACTGGTTTCTGAAGTTCGAGTTGAAGACGGTGCCGGACGTGGCCGAGGTCGCCAGCGTGGGTGGCATGGTCCGCCAGTACCAGGTGGTGCTGGACCCGGACCGGATGCGCACGCTGGGGGTGACGCAGCGCATGGTGGTCGAAGCCCTGAAGAATGCCAACCAGGCGGCGGGTGGGTCCGTGGTCGAGCTGGCCGAGACCGAGTACATGGTGCGCTCGCGGGGCTTTCTGCGCTCGCTCGACGACTTCCGCACGATCCCGCTGTCGGCCGTCGGCGCCACGCCGGTGCTG
>NZ_JBWMBB010000037.1:0-1639 GCF_056521305.1 Rhodoferax sp. RT4P68 | reverse complement strand
TGCGCGATGTGGCCTTCGTCCAGATCGGTCCCGAGATGCGGCGCGGCATTGCCGAGCTGGATGGGGAGGGCGAGGTCGCCGGGGGCGTGGTGGTCATGCGCTCCGGCAAGAACGCGCGTTCGACCATCGAAGCCGTCAAAGCCAAGCTGACCGTATTGAAGGCCAGCCTGCCGCCCGGCGTCGAGGTGGTGGAAACCTACGACCGGTCCCAGCTGATCGACCGGGCCGTGGCCACGCTGCGCGAGAAGCTGATCGAAGAGTTCATCGTCGTGGCGCTGGTGTGTGCGGTGTTTCTGTTCCACCTGCGTTCTGCGCTGGTCGCGGTCGTCACGCTGCCGGTGGGTGTGTTGACCGCCTTCACTGTGATGCACTGGCAGGGCATGAGCGCCAACATCCTGAGCCTTGGCGGCATCGCCATCGCGCTCGGTGCCATGGTCGATGCCAGCGTGGTGCTGGTCGAGGCGGCGCACAAGCAGCTGGAGCATTTCGAAGACGTACACCGCAGGCCGCCCACCATCCCCGAACGCTGGGCGCTGATCACACAAGCCTCGGTCGACGTGGGGCCCGCGTTGTTCGCATCGCTGCTGATCATCACGCTGTCGTTTCTGCCGGTCTTCACGTTGGAGGCCCAGGAAGGGCGACTGTTCGCGCCCCTGGCCTACACCAAGACCTACGCCATGGCAGCAGCCGCCGGCTTGTCGGTCACGCTGGTGCCGGTGCTGATGGGCTACCTCATCCGGGGGCGCATTCCGAAGGAGAACGCGAACCCGCTGAACCGCGGGCTGATCCGCCTCTACCGGCCGGCGCTGGAAGCGGTGCTGCGCTTTCCCAAGACGACGCTGGTGCTTGCAGCGCTGATGCTGGCCGTGACGGCGGTACCGCTGCTGCGCCTGGGTGGCGAGTTCATGCCGCCGCTGGACGAAGGCGACTTGCTGTACATGCCGTCGGCCCTGCCAGGCCTCTCGGTCTCCAAGGCGTCGGCGTTGTTGCAGCAGACGGACCGCCTGATCAAGACCGTGCCGGAAGTGGCGCGCGTCTTCGGCAAGGCCGGCCGCGCCGATACGGCCACCGACCCAGCGCCGCTGGAGATGTTCGAGACGACGGTGCAGTTCAAGCCGCGCGACCAGTGGAGGGCTGGGATGACGCCCGCCAAGCTGGTCGAAGAGTTGGACCGTGTTGTCCAGGTGCCGGGCCTGTCCAATGTCTGGGTGCCGCCGATTCGCAACCGCATCGACATGCTGGCCACGGGCATCAAGAGCCCGGTCGGCATCAAGGTGGCGGGCGCCGACCTGGCCACCATCGACCGGCTCGCGGCGCAGATCGAGTCGGCAGTCAAGGGGGTGCCCGGCGTCTCGTCCGCGCTGGCCGAGCGGCTTGCGGGGGGGCGCTACATCGACGTGGACATCGACCGCGCTGCTGCTGCCCGCTACGGCCTGTCGGTGGCCGACGTGCAGGCCGTGGTGGCGACGGCCATCGGCGGTGAGAACGTGGGCGAAGTCGTGGCCGGGCGGGAGCGCTACCCGATCAACGTGCGCTACCCGCGCGAGGTGCGTGACTCGCTCGAACGCCTGCGTCAGCTGCCGTTCGTGACCGAGCAAGGCGCGACGGTGCTGCTGCAGGACGTCGCCCGCATTTCCAT
>NZ_JBWMBB010000036.1:0-5056 GCF_056521305.1 Rhodoferax sp. RT4P68 | reverse complement strand
TGGACGAGGCGACACCAGCTCCAGTTCGTACGACGGCTCCTGTGACAGGCGCTCTTGGGTACTGAAAGCCAGTGCCACAGCACCAGGGTCGAGATCCGGCGAGGACAGTTCGATCAGGCGCATTGCGTACCTTCCTCAGCCTGTGGCGTCGAGGGACTCGACGGCCACATCTGCGGGGCCGACATGGACAGTTCGGCTGTCTCGGCTGCCTGGCCACCGCTGTCCGGCAGGAACTCGATCTCCAGTTTTCCGGGCGCTGACAGGCGGATCTTCTTCAGTGGACGATTGAGGCTCCGGGCGTCCAGCACCCCTTGCGCGATCGTCGGGACTGCCGTCTGCCGCAGCACGTCCCTGGCCGCACGGCCCTTGGACGGGTGCTGCGTCGCAATGCTGGCGACCCACTGCCGCACGTCCTGCGCCACGGAAAGCTCGATGTCGCTTTCGGCAAGCCGGCCCGCCAGCTCGGCGATCGCGCGGTCTGCGATCAGGGCCATGGCCGTCTCGTCGAGCGGCCGGAATGCGGCCACCTGCATACGCGCCATCAGCGCTGGGGCGAACTGGGCACGAAGGGCCTGGTGGGCGATACCGGCCAGCTTGTGTCCGCCACACAAAGGGTCGGACTCACATGCGGCCTCGATCTCGGGCGCTCCGACGTTGGTCGTCAACAGAATGAGGCAGTTGCGAAAGCTGATTCGGCGCCCTTCGCCATCTTCCATCCAGCCCTTGTCGAAGACTTGGTAGAAGATCTCATGCACGTCTCGATGGGCCTGATCGAATTCATCGAGCAAGACCACGCTGTAGGGCCGGCGACGCACGGCCTCCGTCAAGCGTCCACCCTTTCCGTAACCCACGTAGCCCGGCGGTGCGCCCTTGAGCGTCGAGACGCTGTGCGCCTCCTGGAATTCGTTCATGTTGAAATGAACGAGATGCTCCGAACCTCCGAAGAGAAGATCGGACAGGGCGATCGCGGTTTCCGTTTTGCCGGTCCCTGTCGGCCCAGCCAGCACGAAGACGCCAAGCGGACGCTGAGGATCGTTGAGACAGGCTCGCGACACCTGCAACGCATCGATGATCTCGCGCAGCGCCGCATCCTGGCCATGGATGCGGGCGCGCAGAGCACTTTCCAGACCCAGCACGCGATCGGCATCGTCGGTTGCCAGGTGCGCACTCGGCACACCTGTCCACTCGGACAGAACAGATGCCACAACCTGGCTGTCAACCCAAGGCCGAACCCACAAGGCGGCGCCAGCGCCCTCGAGCTCACGAAGGAGTTCATTGTTGGAGTCGGTCTGGCGGTCGACACACCCGCTGATCGCGACTTCGTCGAGAAGGGTCTGAACCCTTTGCTGCTGCGATTGCAGTTCGATCGCCATTTCGTCGATGCGTTCGACCATGGCTTGGCGTCGCTGCCTCAACAGTGCGTCATCCGATATGGAGAGCCCGAGCTTGCCGTCGTTCTCACGCCATTCGAGCTCCTGGTCGACGGTCAGAATCTCTTGCGCAAGTTCGTCCATTTCAGCCGGACGAGCGCTCTGAGACATGGCAACGCGCGCGCACGCCGTGTCCAGCAGGCTGATGGCCTTGTCTGGGAGCTGGCGCCCTGGGATGTGACGGCGCGATAGCTGGACCGCAGCGGACAGCGCACTGTCGGAGATCTGCACGCCATGGTGCCTGGCGAAGCGCGACGCGATCACGCGCAACATCGCGAGGGCTGTTTCGTCGTTCGGCTCGTCGATCGTCACCGGTTGAAAACGGCGTGTCAGGGCGGCATCGGGCTCGATGTGCTGCTTGTACTCGCTCCACGTGGTCGCTGCGACCATCCGCAGTTGTCCGCGCGCCAGCATCGGCTTGATGAGATTGGCGGCATCCCCTGTTCCAGCAGCCCCGCCAGCACCGATCAGCGTGTGAACTTCATCGCAGAACAGGATGATGGGATGTGGCGATGCGGCCACTGCATCCAGCAGGCTTCGCATGCGTTGCTCGAACTCACCGCGGGCACTGGCTCCGGACTGCATGCGCGCCAGATCGATGACCCAGACCTCGGCATTCTTCAACCCTGCCGGCACGGCACCGGCATGAATGCGCTGTGCAAGCCCTTCCGCGATGGCCGTCTTGCCGACGCCGGCCTCGCCCACGAGGATGGGGTTGTTCTGACGCCGCCGCAACAAGATATCGACCACCTGGCGGAGCTCGCGATCACGGCCGACCACGGGGTCGAGCGCGTCGCTCTGGGCCTCCTTGCTCAGCGAATGGGCCCAGCGCTGCAACCCTTCAGCGGAGGCGCCACCAGCCCCTGGCGCGCCCATGCTGGTGGGTGGAGCGATCGACTGGCCGTCGACAGACTCTTCGTGCTGCTCCGGCCACGATGAGGCGTGCGACTCGTACAACATGGCGAGCTCTTCGACTGAACGCCCTTTGAGCTCTGGCCACAAGGCGTCGGCCCACCGGCGTATGGCGCTGTCTTCCAGGCTGGCCAGAAGCAGATGCCCCGATCGAACGTGGCCGCAGCAGCCCGCCAGCTGGCTCCAGCCGAGCGCACCGGCCACTGCGTGTTCGAGCGTTCCGGAAAGATCGCGGATCTCGCCCTGCGATTTGGCAAGGCGTCCGATCGAGGTTTCGAGCCGCCGCAGAAACACCGCAGAGTCGACGTCCAGCAGGTCGAGCAGGCGACGCAGGTCACTCTTCTCGCGTTGCCACAGGCACCAGAACCAATGGTCTAGCTCGACAAATTGATGCTGACGCGATCGGCATAGTGCGGTGGCGTCGACCAACGCGTCGTAGATCGATCTGCCAAGTCGGCCAAAACGGCGCTCTCGGTTCATGCTGAAACACTCCGCAGGTAGGGTTCATGAATAGTGAGACGGACAACGCCCTCGACAGGGCTGGCCCAGGTATCGACTCCGATGCGCATCTTCCCGATCCGGCCGTTCATGCCCGGGCGAGTTCTGACATCCACGACCACCCGGGCACCGACGCGCCCACCGGCATAGTCTTCAGCAACACCGACCATCCACTGAACGGTGGACTGCCGTCGCTGAAAGCGGGGAAATGCATCCGCGTCGATCGGGCCGACGAGAATCGTCACGGCGCTTTGCGGCGCAAACACGCGTCGACCAAGCAACCATCTGCCGGCAATCCTTTGCGCACCCGGCCCCTTGTCAACTGACTGCCACCCACCCGTGCGGGGCAACACAGCGATGGGGACACGAAAGTACTGGCGCAGCATGGCGCGCAGCAGATGCAGGGGTCGTTGACGCGATGCGTAAATTCCGGCGAAGTGCGTTCTACAGACCCGAACGTGGTCGCTGGTGGAGACGTTCGAACTCTCGTGCCTCGACCACGGCACCTTTGGCGTCACGGCTGCCAGAGACGAAACGCGACGCACGAAGGTGTTGCCACGCACCGTCAAGTCGCACCCCACTACGGGGTGCATCTGGGCCCATGCTCTGAAGTCAAGCCACGCGAGCTCTGCCGTGAGATGGCCGAAGAACTGCTCGAACACCGCCCTGTGTTCATGTTGCGCGTGCTCTGTGATGTGCACGGGCAGTGGGCCATAGGGCGCAAAGAGACCAAAGTGGCGAATCGTCACCAGGAGGTGTGCAGATGTCCTCCCATGTGGAGGATCGACATACACAAAGTCAGCAATCTCTGCCGGTGCAAAGTCCATGCGCGCTGGCTGCTTCAGTCGCAGCCATGCCGGCCGGCGCAGTGACAGCAAATCCTTGGAATCATTGCTCTGCGGTGTGTCTGCCTCCCAAGGCTGGGCCGCCACCATGTCCACGCGGCGCATGAGCTCGAAAAACGTCCTTGGGCCCGTGAGGAGCTCTTCGACCATCAGCCGGTTCATAGAAACCGCCCATCTGGCAGAACGAGGTTGCCGTGTCGACTCGCGGCGTGGCCGTCCAGTCGCAACTCGACTTCCAAGCCGTCATTCATGCTCACGCTTTCGGACAATGCTTGGGCAACCATCCGTCCGAACAACCAGCCGCCGTGATCGGCATGGTGTGACGTTGAAATGTCCAGGGCGACCTTGATGGTGTGAATCCACCCCGCTGGTGCCGCGCTTGCTGAGGGCGAAAGAGAAGTACTCAGTCGTGCCGACCGCAAGCTGCCGATGCGTTGGAGATCGACCGGATCGGCAGCATCGGCAGCCAGACCAATCCATCGCACGAGTGTCGCCAACGGTTCAACCTGAGCGCGACGCCCCATGGCGATGGGTGAATCGCCAAGAAATGCGATGGCTTCCCAGCACCTCGACAGCTCTGGCATAGCGCGGGGAGCGCTGGGCACCCAGAGACATTCGATACGACCGACGCCCATGGGTTCGGACAGCGACAGCGACGACCGCAATATCTGCTCGGGCTGCCATGCGCGATCACACACCAGTCCTTCCATCTGCAGCGACGTGACGCGGCCGTGCTGAGCCGCCTTCCCTGTCGGAAGCGACACCGCCAGCCGGTCATGACTTGCCATCGGGTCATTCGAACGGATAGACACGCCGCCGATTCGATGTCGGCACAGGCCGTAGTGACCCGACGGGACGGCCCCCTCGAAGCTGAGCCCTCCGAGAACCGGGTCCAGCTTCACGACGTGCCCCTGGCCCGACACCGCCTTCACCGCCGTGAGCGCGAAGAGGTGGTATGCACTGGGCTTCATTCGATCGACGAGCAACCATTGCGAGCTGGCAGTGGCGTCATAGTTGACAGGGTCCAGCCTCCGCGCGTACAGGTTGATGACCGGCGTTGCGAAGAGGTGGAACATGGCGGAAGTCACCCGCCCCATCAGAAACAGCGGCTGCTTGCGCAGGCCGATCAGCAGTTCGAAAGAGCGTGCCTGCGGACACTGCTTGGCCAGCCGGGAAAGGCCGTGCACCTCAAGACTCAGGAAGCTCGATGGCTGGGCCAGGTACTCCCTCAGGACGCGGATACCCGGTAGACCACCTGCGCATTTCAGCGATCGTGGACGCCTGTTTCAGGCTGATCGTGGACGGCGTTTCAGCGCCATCGTGGACGCGCGGGGGTTGCGCGCAAGCGAGGTGTTCAATGTATCTCAGTCG
>NZ_JBWMBB010000035.1:0-5644 GCF_056521305.1 Rhodoferax sp. RT4P68 | reverse complement strand
CCCAAATAAAAACGCCCAATCTTTCGACTGGGCGTTTTTGGCTGTAGGAGCCTGACGATGACCTACTTTCACACGGGAACCCGCACTATCATCGGCGCGGAGGCGTTTCACTGTCCTGTTCGGGATGGGAAGGAGTGGGACCACCTCGCTATGGTCATCAGGCAAAACTTGGAGCTGGGCTGGTGTTGGCCAGCCTGGCGAATTCATAGAGTTTTGAATCAGTGGTGTTTGACTGCGTCACTTGGCATAACAATTTTGATCTGAGAGATCAAAGTTATAGGGTCAAGCCGCACGAGCAATTAGTATCAGTTAGCTTAACGCATTACTGCGCTTCCACACCTGACCTATCAACGTCCTGGTCTAGAACGACTCTTCAGGGGGCTCAAGGCCCCGGCAGATCTCATCTTGGAACGAGTTTCCCGCTTAGATGCTTTCAGCGGTTATCTCTTCCGCACATAGCTACTCGGCAATGCCACTGGCGTGACAACCGATACACCAGAGGTGCGTCCACTCCGGTCCTCTCGTACTAGGAGCAGGCTTCCTCAAATCTGCAGCGCCCACGGAAGATAGGGACCAAACTGTCTCACGACGTTTTAAACCCAGCTCACGTACCTCTTTAAATGGCGAACAGCCATACCCTTGGGACCGGCTACAGCCCCAGGATGAGATGAGCCGACATCGAGGTGCCAAACACCGCCGTCGATATGAACTCTTGGGCGGTATCAGCCTGTTATCCCCAGAGTACCTTTTATCCGTTGAGCGATGGCCCTTCCATACAGAACCACCGGATCACTATGTCCTGCTTTCGCATCTGCTCGACTTGTCAGTCTCGCAGTTAAGCACGCTTATGCCATTGCACTATCGTCACGATGTCCGACCGTAACTAGCGTACCTTCGAACTCCTCCGTTACACTTTGGGAGGAGACCGCCCCAGTCAAACTGCCTACCATGCACTGTCCCCGATCCAGATAATGGACCTAGGTTAGAACCTCAAACACACCAGGGTGGTATTTCAACGTTGGCTCCATGCGATCTAGCGACCACACTTCAAAGCCTCCCACCTATCCTACACAGATCTGTTCAAAGTCCAATACAAAGCTACAGTAAAGGTTCATGGGGTCTTTCCGTCTTTCCGCGGGGAGATTGCATCATCACAAACATTTCAACTTCGCTGAGTCTCGGGAGGAGACAGTGTGGCCATCGTTACGCCATTCGTGCAGGTCGGAACTTACCCGACAAGGAATTTCGCTACCTTAGGACCGTTATAGTTACGGCCGCCGTTTACTGGGACTTCAATCAAGAGCTTGCACCCCATCATTTAATCTTCCAGCACCGGGCAGGCGTCACACCCTATACGTCCACTTTCGTGTTTGCAGAGTGCTGTGTTTTTAATAAACAGTCGCAGCCACCGATTTTTTGCAACCCATTCATGCTCCGTTGTTCACTTCACACTAATAGGGCACACCTTCTTCCGAAGTTACGGTGTCAATTTGCCGAGTTCCTTCTCCCGAGTTCTCTCAAGCGCCTTAGAATACTCATCTCGCGCACCAGTGTCGGTTTGCGGTACGGTCGTTGTTAGCTGAAGCTTAGTGGCTTTTCCTGGAACCTCGTTCAGTTACTTCATGAGCAAGCTCACTCGATCAATGGCCTCGGTATATGTACGCCGGATTTGCCTAACGTACGCCTACATCCATCTAAACCGACATATCCAACAGTCGGATAACCTATTAAGATCCGTCCCCACATCGCACTAACAATCGGTACAGGAATATTGACCTGTTTCCCATCAGCTACGCATCTCTGCCTCGCCTTAGGGGCCGACTCACTCTACGCCGATGAACGTTGCGTAGAAAACCTTGCGCTTACGGCGAGGGGGCTTTTCACCCCCTTTAACGCTACTCATGTCAGCATTCGCACTTCTGATACCTCCAGCAGCCTTTACAAGCCACCTTCACAGGCTTACAGAACGCTCTCCTACCACTTGCAATAAATTGCAAATCCGCAGCTTCGGTAACTGGCTTAGCCCCGTTACATCTTCCGCGCAGGACGACTCGATCAGTGAGCTATTACGCTTTCTTTAAATGATGGCTGCTTCTAAGCCAACATCCTGACTGTTTTAGCCTTCCCACTTCGTTTCCCACTTAGCCAATTTTAGGGACCTTAGCTGGCGGTCTGGGTTGTTTCCCTCTTGAGTCCGGACGTTAGCACCCGGTGCTCTGTCTCCCAAGCTGTACTCGTCGGTATTCGGAGTTTGCCTTGGTTTGGTAAGTCGCCATGACCCCCTAGCCAAAACAGTGCTCTACCCCCGACGGTAATACTTGAGGCACTACCTAAATAGTTTTCGGAGAGAACCAGCTATTTCCAAGTTTGTTTAGCCTTTCACCCCTATCCACAGCTCATCCGCTAGTTTTGCAACACTAGTCGGTTCGGACCTCCAGTACCTGTTACGGCACCTTCATCCTGGCCATGGATAGATCACTTGGTTTCGGGTCTACACCCAGCGACTGAGACGCCCTATTCGGACTCGGTTTCCCTACGCCTTCCCTATTCGGTTAAGCTTGCCACTGAATGTAAGTCGCTGACCCATTATACAAAAGGTACGCAGTCACCCCTTGCGAGGCTCCTACTTTTTGTAAGCACGCGGTTTCAGGATCTATTTCACTCCCCTCCCGGGGTTCTTTTCGCCTTTCCCTCACGGTACTAGTTCACTATCGGTCAATGATGAGTATTTAGCCTTGGAGGATGGTCCCCCCATATTCAGACAGGATTTCACGTGTCCCGCCCTACTTGTCGTTAGCTCAGTACCACACGTCTCTTTTCACATACGGGGCTATCACCCACTATGGCCAGCCTTTCCAAGCTGTTTTGTTAAGAGTCGTGCTATCACTAACAGGCTTTTCCGATTTCGCTCGCCACTACTTTCGGAATCTCGGTTGATGTCTTTTCCTCGAGCTACTGAGATGTTTCAGTTCACCCGGTTCGCCTCGCATGACTATGTATTCATCATGCGATACCTTTGCAGGTGGGTTTCCCCATTCGGAAATCTCCGGATCAAAGCTAATTTGCCAGCTCCCCGAAGCTTATCGCAGGCTATCACGTCCTTCGTCGCCTATCATTGCCAAGGCATCCACCACGTGCTCTTATTCACTTGACCCTATAACTTTGACACCTCTTGCAAGGATCAAAATTATTTCAAGGAATATGTCAGGTCTTTCACCTGACGCGTTATGCCGTTCTTCAATTCTCTTGAAGACTTGAATTTCAAACAAAGTTTGATATTCATTTTGACGCAATCAAATATGTTACTGGCGGCACGGTATGCACGAAACCTTTACGAATGTGCACTTTCCGCCAGCAACGCTGATTCGAACTCTATGAATTTTTTAATGAACAGCCGATTGATCAAGAGATCTTGATCAACAACAAAGCAGCCTTTTACAAAGCTACTTTGGTGTTGACGTATTGAGATAAGTTGGTGGAGGTGACAGGACTCGAACCCGCTACCTACTGCTTGCAAAGCAGCCGCTCTCCCAGCTGAGCTACACCCCCAGAAAGCTATTGGATATTGGAGGAATGGTGGGTCTGGTTGGTTTCGAACCAACGACCCCCGCCTTATCAAGACGGTGCTCTAACCAACTGAGCTACAGACCCAAGCCGGTCGCTTGAGCAGACTCGCGTCTGACCCTTGGCGACAACCTTCCAACAACCGATAAGTGTGAGCGTTTGAGCTGCGTTGCAGTTTCCAGAAAGGAGGTGATCCAGCCGCACCTTCCGATACGGCTACCTTGTTACGACTTCACCCCAGTCACGAACCCTGCCGTGGTAATCGCCCTCCTTGCGGTTAGGCTAACTACTTCTGGCAGAACCCGCTCCCATGGTGTGACGGGCGGTGTGTACAAGACCCGGGAACGTATTCACCGTGACATTCTGATCCACGATTACTAGCGATTCCGACTTCACGCAGTCGAGTTGCAGACTGCGATCCGGACTACGACTGGTTTTATGGGATTAGCTCCCCCTCGCGGGTTGGCAACCCTTTGTACCAGCCATTGTATGACGTGTGTAGCCCCACCTATAAGGGCCATGAGGACTTGACGTCATCCCCACCTTCCTCCGGTTTATCACCGGCAGTCTCATTAGAGTGCCCAACTAAATGTAGCAACTAATGACAAGGGTTGCGCTCGTTGCGGGACTTAACCCAACATCTCACGACACGAGCTGACGACAGCCATGCAGCACCTGTGTTATGGCTCTCTTTCGAGCACTCCTCTATCTCTAAAGGATTCCATACATGTCAAAGGTGGGTAAGGTTTTTCGCGTTGCATCGAATTAAACCACATCATCCACCGCTTGTGCGGGTCCCCGTCAATTCCTTTGAGTTTCAACCTTGCGGCCGTACTCCCCAGGCGGTCAACTTCACGCGTTAGCTTCGTTACTGAGTCAGTGAAGACCCAACAACCAGTTGACATCGTTTAGGGCGTGGACTACCAGGGTATCTAATCCTGTTTGCTCCCCACGCTTTCGTGCATGAGCGTCAGTGCAGGCCCAGGGGATTGCCTTCGCCATCGGTGTTCCTCCGCATATCTACGCATTTCACTGCTACACGCGGAATTCCATCCCCCTCTGCCGCACTCCAGCGATGCAGTCACAAATGCAGGTCCCAGGTTGAGCCCGGGGATTTCACATCTGTCTTACATCACCGCCTGCGCACGCTTTACGCCCAGTAATTCCGATTAACGCTCGCACCCTACGTATTACCGCGGCTGCTGGCACGTAGTTAGCCGGTGCTTATTCTTACGGTACCGTCATTAGCCCCGTGTATTAGACAGAGCCGTTTCGTTCCGTACAAAAGCAGTTTACAACCCGAAGGCCTTCATCCTGCACGCGGCATTGCTGGATCAGGCTTGCGCCCATTGTCCAAAATTCCCCACTGCTGCCTCCCGTAGGAGTCTGGACCGTGTCTCAGTTCCAGTGTGGCTGGTCGTCCTCTCAGACCAGCTACAGATCGTCGCCTTGGTGAGCTTTTACCCCACCAACTAGCTAATCTGATATCGGCCGCTCCAATCGCGCGAGGTCTTGCGATCCCCCGCTTTCATCCATAGATCGTATGCGGTATTAGCACAGCTTTCGCTGCGTTATCCCCCACGACTGGGCACGTTCCGATATATTACTCACCCGTTCGCCACTCGCCACCAGGATTGCTCCCGTGCTGCCGTTCGACTTGCATGTGTAAGGCATGCCGCCAGCGTTCAATCTGAGCCAGGATCAAACTCTATAGTTCGATCTTGAAATTTATACTCTTTCGAGTTCACTCATTAAAACGGAATTGAAGTGAATCCACTTCCATTCTCATGAGCATTTAAGTGCAGTGCACTTGTTCCGAAGAACTTGGCAACTTCACCCAAACGCCCACGCTTATCGGCTGTATGTTTTTAAAGACCTGAGGCCAGCAAAACTTGCGTTCTTGCTACCTTTTTTCGCGCTTCGCTGTGATCAGCGGAGCCTTGAATTATGACACAGAATTTTCGTCTTCGTCAAATTTTTTCGCTTTTCTTTTTTGCCGGACCTTCTGGAAGAAGCTTCCCGAAGAACCTGCGCCGTGAGCAGCGAAGCCCTCGACTATACAACAGCTTTTGAGCAGGGG
>NZ_JBWMBB010000034.1:0-6883 GCF_056521305.1 Rhodoferax sp. RT4P68 | reverse complement strand
GGCGGGGGTGGACTACCACGTGCCGTTCGGCGGGCGCAAGGGGTCAAGCTACGGCCCGCGCGAGCAGGGCAAGTACGCGCAGGAGTTCTTCACGACGGTGAAGACGGCTTACACGCTCGCCTGAAGAACGCGGCGCAGCTGCGCGCTGGCCGTGCCGGCGACCACATTGAGCAGGGTACCGACCGGCAGCGTCAGCAGACCGCTGGCGTTGTTCATGAAGAACATGACACCGAATCACACGGGGTCGATCCACTTCAAGTTCAGTAGAGCCCAGAATTTCGAATCCTCGAATGGGCGATGAGCTGGCCGGCAGCACGGGCGCCGGCATGCCCCTTGTTCAGACGGTGACCTTGGCCTCCTTCACAACCTTGGCCCACTTCGCCCTTTCGACGGCGATGAAGTCGACGAACTTGGCCGCAGAGCCGCCGCCGTCCTCGGCGCCGTAGCCCGCCAGCTTCTGTGCGACCTCGGGCATCGCAAGCACGGTGTTGAAGTCCTCGTTCATGCGCTGCACGGTGGCAGGCGCCATGCGCGCAGGGCCGGCCAGGCCATACCAGGTGCTGGCGTCGAAGCCGGCATAGCCCAGTTCGGCGACCGTGGGCACCTGGGGCTGCGCCTTGGAGCGCTGCAGCCGCGTCTGCGCAATGGCGATCAGCTTGCCGCTGGCCAGGTGCGGCGTGGCAGACGTCATGGTCTCGAAGCTGTAGTTGATCTGGCCGCCGATCAGGTCGGTGAGCATCGGCGCCGAGCCTCGGTAGGGCACGTGCAGCGCGTCGACGTTGGCGCGCAGCTTGAAGAGCTCCGTGGCGAGATGCTGCGAGGCGCCGGCGCCGGACGATCCGAACGTCACCACACCCGGTTTGGCACGGCACAGTGCGACGATGTCGGCCAGCGTGCGCGCCGGCTGGGCCGGATTGCAGATCAGCAGGTTGGGGGTGACGCCGACCAGCACCAACGGCGGGAAGTCGCGCTCGACGACGTAGGGCAGCGAGGGGTACAGGGCCGGTGCGATGGCGTGGTTGCTGATGTTGGTCATCAGCAGCGTGGCCCCATCGTTGGGTTGCTTGGCCACGTACTCGGCTGCGATCACGCCGCCCGCGCCGCTCTTGTTCTCGACCGTGACGGGCGTACCCCACAGGACCGACAGCTTTTGCGCCATCACACGGGCCATCACGTCGGTGCCGCCGCCGGGCGGAAAGCCCACGACGATGCGGATGGGCCCGGCGGGCAGGGGTGATTGCGCATGAACCAGCGGCAGGCTGCAGGTTGCGAGCGTGGATGCGATGAAGTGGCGTCGTTGCATGTTGGTTGTCTCCGTATGGGTGGGATGCGCTTACATCGACGTGCGCAGCATCGCGTCGTAGTCCTGCACGCTGGCTTCGCGCGGATTGGTCTTATGGCAGTGGTCCTTCAGCGCGCCTTCGATCACGCGCGGAAAGATCTCCGGCGACACGTCGAGTGCGGCCAGTCCGGTGGGCAGGCCCAGCCGGCGGTTCATCTGCGTGATGGCCGGCGCCACATCGTCGGCGCCGTCCACACCCATGGCCTGTGCCATGCGCGCCAGGCGCTCCTCACTCTGCACCGAAGGCGCATCGGCGTTGAACCGGATCACGGCGGGCAGCAAGATGGCGTTGAGCGTCCCGTGGTGCAGGCGTGGGCTGATGCCGCCCAGCGCATGGCTCAGACTGTGCACGCAGCCCAGGCCCTTCTGGAAGGCGAGGGCGCCCTGCATCGACGCACTCATCATGTTCAGCCGCGCCTCACGGTCGCCGGGGCATGAGGTCGCGGTCTCGATGTGCCTCCAGGCACGGCGCAAGCCGTCGAGCGCGATGCCGTCGGCAGGCGGATTGAACGCCGGCGCCATGAACGTTTCCATGCAGTGCGCGATGGCGTCCATACCGGTGGCGGCCGTCAGGAAGGGCGGCAGGCCGAACGTGAGTTCCGGGTCGCACAGCGCCGCGCGTGGCACCAGGAAGGGCGAGAGCACGCCGACCTTGCGGCCGTCGTCCAGGATCAGCACGGCACCGCGTCCGACTTCGCTGCCGGTACCGGCCGTGGTGGGCACGGCGATCACGGGCGCGGTGGCTGCAGTAATGCGGGCCACACCGCCCTCGATGGCCGCGAACGACTTGAGCGGGCCATCGTGTGTGGCGCACACCGCAACGCCTTTGGCCAGGTCGATCGGCGAGCCACCGCCGACTGCGATGATGCCGTCGCACTGGTTGTCCACGTACACCGCGATGGCGGCGCGCATGGCGCGCTCGGTCGGGTTGGAGGGCGTGCCGTCAAACACGAAGAAGTCACGCCCGCCAAGCTGTTCGGTCACGCGGTCCAGCACGCCCGCGGTGCGCACACCGGCGTCGGTGACGACCAGCGGGCGGCGGATGCCGATGCGATTGCATTCCTGCGCAAGCAGTTGCACTGCGCCGAAGTCAATCTGGATCTGGGTGATGTAGTGGATAAGGGCCATGGAGTCTCCGTTGTCTGGGCGTGTTGCTGGTGGTGGTGATGTGCACTGCGGCCCGGTGGCGGGCTGGACTGGTATCGGGGCGCAAGTCTAGGAAGGGGTTCGCGCCGCCACAACGTGGATTTACTTGAAGGCGGCGCGAGAAATTCTCACAACGGCGGACGTGACTTTTTCTTGAAGAACGGCACAGTTTTTCTCGCTTGGCCCGCCACGGTGCCAAACCTAGACTTCGGCCCGGACTCCCTCCCATCACGCCGCACTGGCGCTTGCGCCGAGGCCGCACCTCAACGAAAGAGACACGACCCATGAGCCCGTATCTGCTGCTCGAACGTGACCAGCGCATCGCCACCATCACGCTCAACAACCCGGACAAGATGAACGCCATGGACCACGGTATGTGGCAGGGCATCTCCGATCTGATGGCGCAGCTGTCCGCCGACGATGCACTGCGCTGCGTGGTGTTGCGCGGCGCTGGTGGCAAGGCCTTCTCGGCCGGTGCGGACATCGAGGAGTTCACGCGCCTGCGCGCCAACTCGGCACAGGCCCGTGACTACGCGCAGGTCACAGGCGAGGCAATGCAGGCCATCAAGAAATGCAAGCATCCGACCCTGGCGATCATCGAGGGGGCCTGTATTGGGGGGGGGCTGGAGATCGCTTCGGTCTGCGACATGCGCGTCTGCGGTTCATCAAGCCGCTTCGGCGTGCCGGTCAACAAGCTCGGCCTGGTCATGTCGTACGGCGAACTGGGTGGACTGGTCGATCTCGTGGGCGGCCCCACGGCGCTGGAGATCGTGTTGGAGGGGCGGGTATTCGATGCACAGGAAGCCTTTGCCAAGGGCCTGGTGAACCGCGTGGTCGCCGATGCCGAGGTGCTGGTCGAGGGCCAGGCTACAGCGCGGCGCATCGCCAACGGCGCGCCGTTGGTAGCGCGCTGGCACAAGGCCTTCGTGCGCCGCCTGGCACAGCCGGCGCCGGTCACGCCGCAGGAGGCCGACGAAGCCTATGCCTGCTTCGACACCGACGACTACCGCATTGGCTTCCAAGCCTTCCTGGCCAAGGCCAGGCCGACCTTCACCGGCCGCTGAGCCGGCGCGCCATTTCCTCACGACAACGGAGCTGCCACGTGACACTTCCCCTTTCCCGCATCAAGGTCCTCGACGTCAGCCAGATCATGGCCGGCCCTTTCTGCTGCATGCTGCTGGGCGACATGGGCGCTGATGTCATCAAGGTCGAGACACCCGGCGTCGGCGACCAGACCCGCAAGTCGATGGGCTTTCGCCTGAAGGGGGCCGACAGCGGCGGCTTCCTGGCACTGAACCGCAACAAGCGCAGCGTAGAGATCGACCTCAAGAGCCCGGCCGGGCTGCAGGCGTTCTATGCGCTGGTCAGAGAGGCGGACGTGCTGGTCGAGAACAATCGACCCGGCGTGGCCGCGCGCCTGAAGATCGACTACCCGATCTTGCGCGCTATCAATCCGCGCTTGGTGTACGCCAGCATCTCCGGCTTCGGCCAGACCGGGCCGTGGTCCAAGCGGCCAGGCCTGGATCTGATCGCCCAGGCCATGACGGGCGTGATGAGCGTCATGGGGCATGCTGGGCAGTCGCCAGTGAAGGCCAGTGTCCCGATCGCCGACCTGGGGGCCGGGCTGTTTGCCGCCTACGGCATTCTGAGCGCGGTGATTGGGCGCGGCATCACGGGCGAGGGGCAATTCGTGGATGCCTCGCTGTTCGAGACCGCGCTGGGCCTGTCGGTCTGGGAGTCTGCGGAGTACTGGGGTACTGGCCAGGTGCCGGTACCCATTGGTAGCGCAAACCGCATGAGCGCGCCCTACCAGGCCGTTCGGGCGTCCGACCGGTACTTCGTCATTGGCGCGGCCAACCCCAAGCTGTGGACGGCACTGTGTGGTGTGGTGGACCGCCCCGACCTGCTCGAGGACCCGCGCTTTGCCGACAACATGCTACGAATCTGCAACCGCGAGGTGCTGATTGCCGAACTCGAGCGTTCGTTTGCGCATCGCACTTCCGCCCAGTGGGTGGAGGCGCTCCTCGCCGCAGGCGTGCCGGCCGCGCCGATCTACGACTACGCCGAGGCGCTGGCCAGCGAGCAGGCGGTGGCGCGCAACATGGTTCTCAAGATCCAGCACCCGGTCGAAGGCGAGACGCGGGTGCTGGGCTTTCCGGTCAAGCTCAGCGCGACGCCACAGCAGGTGCGGCACCCCGCGCCGCTGCTGGGCCAGCACACTGACGAGGTGATGCGCGAGATCGGCATGAGCGCGCTGGATATCGACGCGCTGCGCCGAGCCGGGGCGTTCGGCGCAGTGCAGACAGCGGCGGCGCCGGCCGCTTAGCTTGATGCAAACCGCGACAGAAGACAGATCAATTCCCCAGCGCTGCTTGGTGGCCATATCGATGCGGTGACGGTGAGCATGGCAGAGGTCGCCTCCCACATCGCAGCGGGCAAGCTCAAGGCCCGCGCGGCAATGGCAGATCAGCGGGTGGCCGACGGCTTCGCGCGCGTGCCCACGCTCAAGGAGCGCGGCATCGATTCGTCCCCCCAATGAGCACCCGTTTCATCGTCAGCGCCGTGCCGAGGGGCCTCGCCCTGCGGGCCGGGGCGCGCCAGAGCGCATGCGGGCGTTGCAGTCCTTGCCCTGGCACCCGCCAGGGCGGCGGCCTGCGCCTACGCCTGCGGTCCGCCACACCCCGTCGTGGACGCGGTTAATTCATTCACAACCTCTGAGCCTGCGCGTCGCGCGCCAGTTCTTCGCGCACCCAGCCAAGGAAGGCCATGATGCGCCGGTCCTGCAGGCGGTCCTCGGGAAAGATGAGGTAGTAGGCGAACTCGACCTGCATGCTGCCTTCGAAGGGCCGCACGAGGCGGCCCTTAGCGATGTCGTCGATCACCCAGTGCTTCTTGGCCAGGGCCACGCCCAGCGCGTCGATCGCCGCGCCGATCACCAGGTGGCTGGGCCAGAACGAGGGCCCGCGGGTGGTGTCCACGTCCGTCGCGCCCGCTTGCTCCAGCCACATCGCCCAGTTCGGATTGCTGACATCCGGATAAGTGCTTTCGTCGTGCAGCAGTGTGTGCAGGCGCAGGTCCTGCGGTGTCCTCAGGGGCCGCGCCGGATCCGCCAGCAAGGCGGGACTGCACACAGGGAACACTTCAACCGGCAGGCAGAGTTCAGAGTAGAGACCCGGATAGACGCCGCGGCCGTAGCGCACGGCCAGGTCGAAGTCCTCGCGCGTGAAGTCCACCATTTCCTTGGCGGTGGAAATCTTGAGGTCGATGTCGGGGTGCGCCTGCATGAAGCGCCGCATGCGGGGCGTCAGCCACTTGACCGCGAAGGTAGGCGGCAGGTTGATCTTGAGCGAGGGCACGCCCTGGGACCGGTGCAACTGGTGCGTGGCAAACACGAGCTGCTTGAATGCCTCCTGCACACCAGGCAGGTAGGCCTTGCCTGAGGCTGTGAGAGTGAGGGACTTGGAGTCGCGCAGGAACAGCAGCATGCCCAGGTTCTCTTCCAGCGTCTTGATCTGGTGGCTGACGGCCGAGGGCGTGACGAACAGCTCGTCGGCTGCGCGCGTGAAGCTCAAATGGCGCGCGGCAACCTCGAAGGCGCGCAAGGCGTTGAGCGGCGGGATGGGGCGTGACACCGTATCTCCTGTGGGCTGTGCACTGTCGTCCGGACGGCGTCGAGTATGCGGGCAAGTGCTTCAAGTTTTTCTCCGCAGTCGCCCTAGAAATACTCGTTTGCCGGACTGCGGCGGCGTTCCTAGACTGCGCCTTTTCGCAACGTCAACGCACTGGAAGGCCAGCATGAAGAACGACTTGAACACGGGTGCCACCGCGCGCCGCACGCTCACGGTGGACCGGATGCGCACCATCGACTTTCTTGGCGAGGACATGCGCATCGATGCGACGCCGGAACTGGTGCGTGACGTAGAGCAGACCTGGCTCGACTTTCTGCTGGCCCATGTGGACGCGGCCGAGAACTCTGTCGGCTCGGAGATCGCAATGCGCCATGGCGGCGCCACGCTGCTCGGTGGGCAAGTGCTGATCGAGGCGCGCGTGTCCGCCGTCGCAATGTGATGGGCCAGCACCCAGGCGCCAAGTAACCCTTCCATTTCGATAAGCCCCATGCAACACCATGACAACCTGATCAACGGCGAATGGGTCGCCGGCAAGGGCTACAGCCCCAATGTGAACCCCAGCAACCTGGCCGATGTGCTGGGCCAATACACGCAGGGCGATGCGTCGCAGGTGGACGCTGCAGTCGCCGCCGCCACCGCTGCGTTCCCGGCCTGGGCGACGGGCGGCATCCAGGCGCGCAGCGACGCGCTGGACAAGATCGGCAACGAAATCCTGGCGCGCAAGGAAGAGCTGGGCACGCTGCTGGCGCGCGAAGAGGGCAAGACC
>NZ_JBWMBB010000033.1:0-9480 GCF_056521305.1 Rhodoferax sp. RT4P68 | reverse complement strand
GTCTTCGTCAAATTTTTTCGCTTTTCTTTTTTGCCGGACCTTCTGGAAGAAGCTTCCCGAAGAACCTGCGCCGTGAGCAGCGAAGCCCTCGACTATACAACAGCTTTTGAGCAGGGGAAGGAAAATTTTTGCGGCCGGTTGGCCCAGAGCAGCGCTGCGCTGTAGCGGGAGCGAGCGTGTGGGGACGATCGGGTAGCCGTACCGGGCTTTGGTTCGCTAACTGCAGCGCGCCGTCCCCGCGGCGTTCCCGCGCCATCCAGGGTTCGGCGCGTTCGCGCCAGGCGGAAGTTTCCTGCAGGTAGGTGTGGAGATGTTTCAGGACACGGGTGCTCGCTATCTCTTCTCTACTTGTTCTATTTCAGAATAGTTGTAGTAGTAGAGGATCGCCCGTCCTGTGGGCAAGGTGGATTTCGGGTTTGAAAACAACGCGCTGACGTTGGCGCGCGGCTGTGTGTGACCGTGCTTTCGGTTGCTCCCGAAATATGAACAACTTTTGATGCGGCCTCCCTCTTGTGGATAAGTGTCAGGTTGTGCGCGATCTATCCACAGGGTTCTTGGGTCGAGTGGCTTGAAAGCCCGTGACGACCCTTCGGATGGCTCAGCAGGCGCCAAGGTCTGTACGTGTGATTGACGGGCTACCTCCGTCGTGAAGAGTACGCGCGACAGGCTGGCGGGTGGCCTCATCGCTTGGCGCGGACGAGTCCACACAGCGCTGCTGCGCGCACTGCAGCCATGCAGGTGATATGGGGTAGTTCAGGGGCGTGGACGAACAGGCTGCGGCCGCGCGCGTTCGGTTCCCAGTGCGAAGCAGGCTCAGTCAGCCTCGCAATGCGTCGTGCGCCGACTTGGCGCGGCGGTGATCACGCCGCTGTCGGTCACGGTCATTGCAATGTAGGCTGGGCCGGTCGGTTCAAGAGTTGCAGGAGCAGCCGTGCGCGCTTCGCGCAGCGCGCCGGAGGCGCCGGTCGCAGCCACACCAGCATTGGCTATTTCAATCGTGAAGCCGCTGCCACCGCGCAAGGGGATGAGCGCTCCAGGTGCGGCGTGTCCAAGCCTCTGCGAGCGGAAGACAGGCGTGGGCCTGCGCGCGCTCTGTCTGTGATGCGGGCGCCAATGCGCGCCATGCCGAGTCGGGGCCAATAGCGCTGCCCACACTCAGCCGCAGGCTGGTCGATATCACATCACACGGCCAGTGCTGCGGGGGTGCCGAGCACCATCACACCTCGATGATGGCAGCCAGTGGTGCATGGTCGGACAGCCGGTTCCACGGTTCGCCCGGCAGCACCAGGGGCGAGTGGGCGTTGGCGTTGCGCACGTAGATGCGGTCCAGCGACAGCATCGGGAACTTGGCCGGAAACGTTTTGGCTGATTGACCATGTGCGTGGACGAACACCTCACGCAGGCCAGCGTTCTTCTCCAGGATTCCGTGCGCGCGACGACGCCAATCGTTGAAGTCGCCTGCCACGATCACAGGCGCCGTCGGAGGCACTTCTTTCTCGATCATTGTGGCCAGGAGGCCGAGCTGCTCGCGACGGTGCGATTCGCGCAAGCCGAGGTGCACGCAGAAGGTGTGCACGTGCTCCTTGCGGTTGGGGATCTCCAGCACGCAATGCAAAACGCCACGGCGCTCCGGACCGGTGATGCTGACATCCCGGTTCTGCTGGTGGACGATTGGGAATTTGGATAGGACCGCGTTGCCATGGTGACCGTGCGGGTACGCGGCGTTCTTGCCATACGCGAACTGCGGCCAGATGGCGTCGGCCAAAAATTCGTAATGCGGTGCTTCTGGATAGTCGGCCAGTCGTTCGGCATGCCGAGCGTGTGTGCCGAGCACTTCCTGCAGGAACACCACATCGGCGTGCACGTGGCGCACGGCCTCGCGCAGTTCGTGCAGCATGAAGCGCCGGTTGAATGAAGTGAAGCCTTTGTGGATGTTGACCGTCAACACCTTGATCTTGGTGCCGGCCGTCTCTGCGGTCGTGATGGTGCTGTTCAGCATGGATAGCGTGTCCGGAAATCGATGCACACGTTGTAGCGTAGCAATCGACCCGGACCTGTAGGACACCCGCCAGACACCGGATCTTCGTACGCGGTGCAAGCGTACACCCGGTGCCGCGTCTGGACGCGATTTGCTGCGCGCTGCGGATCAGCCCTTGTGCGGCATGGGGTGCGAACCACGTGGGCCGCCATGCGCGCCGTGCTTGTGATGGCGCATGCTGCGAGCGTCGAACACCTTCTGCTGTTCGGGCGTCAGTGCCGCGTAGAGCTTCAACGTGGCATCGGCACGGCGGTCCATGGCGGCATCCCGCTCGGCACGCTGCGCGCGCATGTGTTCGATGCGCTGTGGCGTCGTCAGTGCCTTCATCGCCTCGTGGTTCTTATGAGCGCCAGGGCGACCCTCGGGGAGCATGCTGGCGGTGAACAGGTTCCACGCCGGCTCTTGGGCGGCCGTGATCTGCAACTGCTGCTTGAGTTCGGTCTGGCGCTTGGCCATGGCCGCTTGGCGGTCCGCCGGGCCGCGTTGCCCACGCATGTTGTGGCCCTTGTTCTCACGGTGCTCTTGCGCCGTGGCGGGGGCATTGGCCTGTGCTTGCGAAGTGGTCTGTGCAGTGGCCGTGGCGGCTGTGCCGGCGACGATGCCAGCGAGCAGCAGGCGTTGGAACGAGATCTTGAACGAGGTCATGCAGGTTTCCTTTTCAGTGTGTCAGCAGCGCCGTGTTCAGGCTGCAGGTGCAGTGTGGCCGGCGGATGTATCCCAGCCGTACAGGCCCGATGCGCATTTGTAAAGACCGTGCAAGGAATTGAGAGGACTCGGGCGCGCAAAGGTGCTGGACGACAATACGCGGCTTTTTCCGCCCGGCGGGCGGCTTGCAACGACATGGATAGGGGCGCTGTGTTCAAGAACGTGATGGTGTACAGGTTGGGGGCCGGCTGGTCGGCGACGGTTGAGCAGATTGAAGATGCGTTGGACAAGGAGCGTTTTGTGGCGTGCGGGGCGACCCAGGAACGCTCCGCCGGCTGGGTGCCACCCCGCGGCGAAGAACACGGCGCGCTGGTTGAGTCCATCGGCGGCCAGTACCTGATGAAGTTGATGGTGGAGAGCAAGGCCGTTCCCGCCGCCGTGGTCAAGCGCAAGGCCGATGAGCGCGCGCTGGAGATCGAGGCCGCGACCGGCCGCAAGCCCGGCAAGAAGGAGACGCGAGAGCTGCGTGACGAGGCCAAACTGAGCCTGTTGCCGATGGCCTTCACCAAGCGCGGCAGCGTTGCCGTGTGGCTGGACGTGCAGGCAGGGCGCCTGGTGGTCGACGCCGCCAGCCAGGGCCGGGCCGATGAAGTCATCACCGCGCTGGTGAAGGTGCTGGACGGCTTGGCCGTGCATGAACTGCACACTGCCACTTCGGCGACGGCGGCCATGTCTGAATGGCTCAGCACCCAGCAGCCACCGGCCGGCTTCTCGATCGATCGCGAATGTGAGTTGAAAGCGGTGGACGACTCCAAGGCCGCTGTGCGTTATGCCCACCACGCGCTGGACATTGAGGAGATCCGCCAGCACATCAGCGAGGGCAAGCTGCCGACTCGCCTGGCGATGACCTGGGACGACCGTGTCTCCTTCGTGCTGACCGAAAGCATGCAGCTGCGCAAGCTGGTGTTCCAGGACGGCGTGTTCGAGAAGACGTCCAAGGAAAAGGAAGACGGCTTCGACGCCGATGCGGCGATTGCCACGGGCGAGATCGGCCAGTTGCTGCCAGATCTGCTGATGGCATTGGGGGGCGAGGTGGAGATCGGTGTGGCTGCCGACGTGACGCCGCCGCCCGCAGCCGCAGAGGCAGACGGGGCCCGCACGACGCCGGACACAGCCGACGCACCGTTCTGAGGCTGGCCGAGCGGCTCAGCGCCCGGCGCTGCCCAACGCGGTCAGCTCGGCAGAGACGCCCCTCCATTGCACATCGAAGCCCGCGCGCTGCCGCGCGTCCGTTGCGGGACGCAGGCCAAGCGCGTGGCGCGTGCCGGCCCCCACGCTGTCGATCAAGGGCACGCCTACCTCGGCCTGGATGTCGGCCGCCACGCCCGCCAGGCCTGCACCACCGACCACCACGGCCTGCGCATTCCAACGGCGTGCAGCGTCGCGGCAGGCTTGGGCCAGCAGCGCACGCGCGCCGATGGGGTCGGCAGCCAACTCGGCGCCGGTCGGGGCGACGGCCTGGATTCCGACCAGCGCATCACCCAGGCCCAGCGTCAGCGCGAGACGCTGCAGCATCGGCTTCCAGCGCTCACCGCCGGTCACGATCACGAACCGCCCGTGCTGCGCGGCCTCGGTACAGGCGGCTTCGGCCAGGCCGGTCACCGGCACGGGGCTGGCCTCTTTCAATGCGAACAGACCTGGATCGCCGAAGCAGCCGATCAGCACTGCGTCGGGCTGCGCGCGACCGGGCTCGGCCAGTGCCGTCGACCACGCGTCCAGTGCAGCGTGCGCGGCCACCGCATAGCTGGCTTCACAGGCGATGTAGGGTGCACCGAAGCGCGCGCTCACGCTGCGAACCTGCACAGTCGGGCCTGCGGCGGCCTGCACATGCTTCTGCAGCAACGCTGTGACGACGGTGGATGTGTTGGGGTTGAGAACCAGCAGATGGCGCATGGTCGTGATTACACCGCGAAGACCGCTGCAAGGTCCAAGCCTTCGTCTGCAGGCGGGCTGAACTGGAGGCGTGCGTCCAGCAGATCCAGATGCTCGTGCCTGGCCGCGTGGGTGCGCGTACGTCCCCAGATTGGCGCGGCCGCATGCCGGTTTTGGCTCGTCGACGGCGGAGCTGGCCCGCTGACCGATGGTTTCGTTACATAACTTGCATGCGGGTATGCGCGTTTTTCCTCATGACGCCGCTAGCATGTAGCTTTATCCGGAGTATGCCCGTGGCCCTGCAATCCCCCTTCTTTGGCAAGCGCGAAAACGAACTGGCGAACAACCGCAACAGCACGCTGCCTGGTGCCTCCACGGCAGGCACGGCTTCGTCGGGGTCAACCCATGCGTTTGCGCCTTCCATGCCCACCGCTGCCACCACCCGCACAGAACCCATGACGACCAGTTCCACCGCTGCCGCCGGCACCACCGCCCCCCAGGCCGCCGCGCCCCAGGAGCCGGGCAGCAAGCTGATCGTGGGCCCGAACATCAAGCTCAAGGGCGTGGAGATCACCGACTGCGACACGCTGGTCGTAGAGGGTACGGTCGAGGCGACCATGGATTCGCGGATGATGCAGATCGCCGAGCAGGGCGCGTTCAAGGGCTCCGCCGAGGTCGATCTGGCCGAGATCCGCGGCGGCTTCGACGGCGACCTGGTGGTGCGCGAGAAGCTCACGATCTACGCCACCGGCAAGGTCACCGGCAAGATCCGCTACGGCAAGGTCGTGATCGAAGAAGGCGGCCAGCTGTCTGGTGAAGTCAGCTTCGGTGCTGGCCCCAAAGCCAGCGCCAAGTAGTCTCTCGCAGCAGCCGGACGCGCGCGTCAGGCCTCACGGCAAAACGCCGGCTCGAGCCGGCGTTTTGCATGGAGAGCGTCAACGCGTCAGTTCGTGAGCGCTGGATAGTCGGTGTAGCCCTTGGCACCGCCTCCGTACAGCGTGGTCTTGTCCACCGGTTGCAGCGGCGCGCCTTCGCGCAGCCGGCGCACCAGATCCGGGTTGGCGATGAACGGCACGCCGAAGGCCACCAGGTCGACGCCTTGGGCGAGTGCTTGATCGGCCAGCGCGCGGTCGTAACCGTTGTTGACCATCCAGGCTGCCTTGCCGCCAGCCTGGCGATAGATATGGCGCAAGCGCGCATAGTCGAACGGGCGATCGGCGATGTCGCGCGGGCCACCCGTGGCGCCTTCGATCACGTGGATGTAGGCCAGGCCCAGCGGCGCCAGTTCGGTCAGCAGGTGCTCGAACAGCGGCTGCGGATCCGGGTCGGAGATGTCGTTGGCCGGCGTGACCGGCGAGATGCGCAGCCCCACGCGGCCGCCACCGATCTCGGCCACCACGGCACGCACGACCTCGAGCATCAGGCGTGCGCGGTTGGCGATGCTGCCGCCGTAATGGTCGGTGCGGTGGTTGGCGCCCAGCTTGAGAAACTGGTCCAGCAGATAGCCGTTGGCGCCGTGCACCTCCACGCCGTCGAAGCCGGCTTCGCGGGCAGCGCGTGCGGCGTGCCGGTAGTCGTTGACGATGCCCGGCAACTCGTCGGCGGCCAACGCGCGCGGGGTCGAAGTGTCTGCAAAGCTGCCCTGGCCGTTCTTGACCAGGTAGGTCTTGGCCTTGGCGGCGAGGGCCGATGGCGCTACGGGCGCCTGGCCGTCTGGCTGCAGGTCCACATGCGAGATGCGGCCGACATGCCACAGCTGCGTGACGATCTTGCCGCCCGCGGCGTGCACGCCCTCGGTGACTTTGCGCCAGCCGGCCAATTGCTCGGGAGCGTACAGGCCGGGCACGTCCGCATAGCCCTGGCCCTGAGCGCTGATGGCGGTGGCTTCGGTGACGATCAAACCGGCGCTGGCGCGCTGTCGGTAGTAGGTGGCCGTCAGTTCACCGGGGACCGCGTTGGGCGAGCGGTTGCGGGTGAGCGGTGCCATCACGACACGGTTGGCGAGGTGCAGGCTGCCGACATCCGTCGGCTCGAACAAAGAGGGCATGGGTGTTCCGGTGATATGGAGATACCCGCGCGCCGGCAGATCATGCGCGCGGTAGAAAGTTGGGAGCAGGTGGGGCCGCTGTGCCGATGCGCAAGGGCTCGGCCACGCCAAGCGGCGGCGGCGCCTGTTGCGTCAGCTACAGCGTCGCCACAGCGGCATCTGCGGCGCGCCGGATTCCCTGCACGGCTCTTTCTGCGACAGGCGCAAGCGGCGGCGCCGCCCGCGGGCTGTCTACTTCGCGAGACCTTCGGCCTTCAGGGCCTCCTGTACGGCGGGGCGCGCGCCCACACGGGCCATGAAGGCGGCGACGTTGGCGTAGGCCGACAAGTCCACGCCGACGTGCTTGGCCCAGCTGGTCACGGTGAACAGGTAGGCGTCGGCCACCGAGAAATGTTCGCCCGCCACATATTCCTTGCCGGCCAGCTGATCGTCGACCCACTGGTAGCGTGAGATCAGCTTTTCGCGTGCGATGGTCTTGTAGGCATCGGGCGTGGCGGGGTTGAACAGCGGGCTGAAGCCCTTGTGCAGCTCGGTGCCGATGAAGTTCAGCAGCGACTGCAGCCGGTAGCGTGCCAACGTGCCGTTGGCCGGGGCCAGATTCTTGTTCGGTGCCTGGTCGGCGATGTACTGCACGATGGCCGGGCCTTCGGTCAGGCGGGTGCCGTCGTCCAGCTCGAGCAGCGGCACGTAACCCAGCGGATTGATGCTGTAGTAGTCGGTGCCGTCGTCCAGCTGGTGGGTCTTGGTCGGTGCCTTCACGGGCTCGAAGGCCAGGCCTGCTTCACGCAGCACGATGTGGGGAGACAGCGAGCAGGCGCCGGGCGAGTAGTACAGCTTCATGGCATGGTCCTTGTTGGAAGTGGTTCTTGGAGAGGGGTTGAGCCACACATTCTGGCGCCGTGTGCACCCTGCCACAGGCGGCCGCGAAGGGCCGCGCCATTGTCCTACAGCCCTCGGCGCTGGCGGCCGATCCTGCCTTTCGGGCTGGCTGCCTACAGTGCTTCCATATTGCGGCGCCGCCGTGCAAGGAGTTCGACGATGTTGAAGTGGGCCATCATTTTTGCGTTGATCGCATTGGTCGCGGGCGGTCTGGGTTTCGGCGGCGTGGCTGCTGGCGCTGCCGGTATTGCCAAGGTGTTGTTCGGGCTGTTCCTGATCCTCGCCGTGGTGTTCGTGGTGCTCGCCCTTCTGGGTGTTGGCGCAGCCAAAAAGATCCTGGACTGAGCACCGGGCGGGCCGCCGCCCTCGCGGCGTTCCGCGCGGCGCCTTCCACGCAAGTACATCCCATGTTGTTGTCCAGCGTTTCGGTGAAGCTTGCCTACGAGGTGAGCGCACCGACCCACTTTTGCCTGCACCTGCAAGCGGGCCGTCACTCCGATCAGCATGTGCGCGAAGAGCGCTTGCTCATTGAGCCGGCACTGCCGCTCCATGACTACTGCGATGAGGTCAAGGGCAATCGGTTCGTGCGTTTCGACGCAACGCCCGGCCCGGTGACCATTGCTTACGAGGCACTGGTGGAGGTGGGCTACGTGACGCCGCCTGCCGACCTGCGTGAATCGCCCGTGAACGAGGTGCCGGACGAGGTACTGCACTTTCTCTCACCCACCCGGTATTGCGAATCCGACCTGCTCGGCAATGCCGCTCAGAAGCAATTCTGCAAGACCGCACCTGGTCTGGCGCGGGGGCAGGCGGTCGCCGACTGGATCCACGAGAACATCGAGTACGTGCCCGGCTCCAGCGACGCCACGACCACGGCTCAGCAGATCTTTGTGCAGCGCAAGGGGGTGTGCCGCGATTTCGCCCACCTCGGCATCACGTTTTGCCGTGCCTTGAACATTCCGGCGCGGCTGGTGTCCGGCTATGTGTTCTTCGATGAGCCGCCACAGGATTTTCATGCCGTGTTCGAGGCCTGGGTCGGCGGGCGATGGGTGCTGTTCGATCCGACCCGCATGGCACCGGTGGAGCGGTTGGTCCGCGTGGGCACCGGCCGTGACGCCAAGGACGTGGCGTTCGCCACTCTGTTTGGCGGCGCCACCCTGAGCAACAAGGAGATCACCGTGCGCGAGACGGAGATGGGCGCGGACTCGCCATCGCCGTCAACAGTGGCGCGCGGTGTCGTGAGGCCGCTGCGCATCGTGGCTTGACCCGCCCAGTTTCCAGCAGTAACCCAACGAGGACCCACTCAAGGCAGCCCAGACGCAAGTTCAGCCCACACGCCGCCCCCCGTTGAATCGAGGGCGGCTTTGCTGCGTTGTGCGCGCTTGTAGGCGGGAGCGCTCCTAAAATGGCCGCGCTGCGTAAACAGTATGGACATGCGGGCGCCGAGGGTGCGCTGCGCCCCGCGCCACCTGCCATGCTGAACGTCAGCTCGACCATGAGGGAGCGCGATGTCAGCTGGATCTGTCGCAGTCGGGCTGGGTTCGAGGACGCTGGGCGTGCTCGTCGGTGTCTTCGGCCTGGCATGCGTGCTGGGCTTTCTCGTGGTGCGCGATGCCGTCAACAAGACGGTGGAGCACCAGGCCTTGGCGATCGCCGAGGTCGTGGCCAGCCAGGCACAGATCGCGCGCTCGGTGTATGCGCAGGAGATCGCGGACAAACTGGCACGCGATGGGTTCGGCCCCAGCGTCGATTCGAACCAGCAGCGCGGGCATGTGCCAATCCCCGCTCAATTCCTGAAGCTGGTGGGCCGCGCCTCCTCGGCCTGCGCATTTCAGCGATCGTGGACGCCTGTTTCAGGCTGATCGTGGACGGCGTTTCAGCGCCATCGTGGACGCGCGGGGGTTGCGCGCAAGCGAGGTGTTCAATGTATCTCAGTCGT
>NZ_JBWMBB010000032.1:0-13580 GCF_056521305.1 Rhodoferax sp. RT4P68 | reverse complement strand
CACGTCAATCACTCCTGTGCTCCTGCCACTAAAAGCAGCAGGTTAGGGTTCTTACGTGGGTCAGTTTTGGACGGAAATTACCTGTGGCGGTGGGTCAGTTCTGCGTGGAAATCAACACATCGGAGGCGATCCACGCGCACAAAGCATGCCCGGCGGGCCTGCTTGCCCCAAGGAGTGTCGACCGCGGTCTCCCCGCCTCTGAGGGACCTCTCCAGGTGTGAGGGAAGCGCCCGACCGGCCGCTTTGGGGTGACGCATTCAATGCCGCGGACGTCTTCTTGGGGCACCTACCCGCCCGTCGCAGGCAGACCCGCGAAAGTCGGCACCCAGTCTTGACCTGCCTTTCGCCGCCGCGAGCCGAACGACAGCACGTGGTCGAGACCGGAGATTGCTGGCTGCACCGGTAGCTGCCGCTCGACGAGATCAGGTCGAGATCTGAGTCAAGGCGTTTGGCTCCGAAGCGTTCGCCCATCAATGCTGCCAAGTGCTTCCCAAGCCGCATACACGACTCACCACATCTGGGCGCACGGCAGTACGCGCATATTCTCGAAGGCTGGGTCGAGGAGCTCGGCCTTGATCCCGCCGACTGCGGCGCGCACTCGATGCGGCGCACCAAGGCTACGTTGATCTACCGGCGCACGAAGAATCTGCGCGCTGTGCAGTTGCTGCTGGCCACTCCAAACTTGAGTCCACAGTGCGCTACCTTGGCATCGAGGTGGACGACGGCTTGGAAATCTCGGAGCAGAATGAGATTTGATCCCCTGTGCGGCCGTCCGGTCGTTGACCAACAGAACGCCTACCGGACGGCCAAGCCCCCGTCGGAGCCTGCTTCGCGCACACACTTTGAAGTTGCCGATGAGGCGCCTCTGGAGATTGATGTCAGCTTCCCGGCATTCCGGCGTACTCACACTCCCGGCCAGAAGCGGTCGAGGGCAATGGGCGGCCTTGGGCCCTGGCGCCCGGAAGGCTCACGGACAATTTGATGCAAATGCGCTAAACTGATGTTGCAAATGACCGCAACACCGGAGCTCCCCATGTCCTCGACCGCCGCTTCCCCGCTGCACAACCTCTGGTCGATTGTCCTGTCCAAGATCGGCGGTGCCCACCTCGAGCTCGGCGACAACAACATCATCACGAACAACGAAGTGGCCCCGGCGCCGCGGGCGGGTGGCAAGGCTGCCGCCAAGGGTGACCTGAATTACGAGGGCGTCGTTAGGGCGTTCAAGATCGACTCCAAGCTTGGTCGGCACGCGCACGTGCACCGCAAGTCTGCTGTCGAGCTCTTCACGATCCCTGACCACCTGTCTGCCAAGCAAGCCTACGTCATCGTCAAGTTGGGCATCCCTAGCCGCAGCCTGGAGCCGCTGAGCGACCATTTGGGCATCGGCAAGGGCGCGGCCGCGGGTGTCCTGGGAATGGACCGCGCCACGGCCAACCGCAAGGTGGCCAAGGACGACGTGCTTCCGATCTACGCGGCCGAGAGCATGCTGCGCCTGCTCGAGCTCGACGCGATGGCACGCGACACCTTCGAGACTGATGAAGAAGCGGCTGCGTGGCTGCGCCAGCCACACCCGATGCTCGACGGGGAGACGCCGCTGGACTGCGCCAAGTCCGGCTTTGGCGCCGAACGCGTCAAGGACATCCTCAACGCCGTCAAGTACGGTGGCGTCGTTTGACCACGGTCTACCGCATCGGCTACTGCGACACGCCGGCACCAGCGCTCAACGTCCTGCTCATGAGTCTGGGCTATGGCTCGACGCAGGGCAACGGCCGCTGGCACACCAAGGGGCCCAACCAGGTCGTCTACTGCGGCTCGAGCCGGGCCCTGTGCCAGCTCGAAAAGCGCGTACACGCCAACGGCGCCAACCCCAAGAACCAGGCGCTCATGCGGTTGGAGATTCCCGCAGCCGCCTCCCTGATAGAGGTCGAGACGCTGGGCTTGCCCGCGGACTGGCCCGACGACGAGACGGCCACCCAGACCATCGGCAACACCTGGGTTGCCTCGGGCGCGAGCCTGGGGCTATGGGTGCCGTCCTACATCGAGCCCGGCGAGCGGAACCTGCTGCTCAACCCCACGCACCCGGCGTACGCCACCGTCACCCTCCACATCGAGCGCCACCCGTTCAAGTTCGACCCGCGGCTGTTCATCGCACCGGCGCCCGCAGCGCCTGGCGGCACTTCGCCCTGAAGCGCCAACTTCCAGACGCCAAGAGAGTTTTTGGCTGTATTGCTGAAGCAAGCGCCGAAAGGGCTTTGAACGTCCGCTTCGCGGCGCCGAGATCAGCCGACTTGAAGACCGCAACGGGCGCAGAGCTGCACTTTGCCGCTGGTGACAGCAGTCAGCGGAGAGGCCGAGATGTTTCGATAGCCTCCATGGACATCGCACTTGCAGCAAACCGTTCCAGTCCGGTCGTTCGCGTCAGGCGAACTGCAAAATTCTAGATGACACCAAAGTGGACCGGACAGTGCACTTGCCGTCCGGTGGCAGAGGCGGCAACCGGCGCAAAGCTGTAGTTTGGCGCAGCGGGACGGTGGACATCAACGGCAACACGCCCGCTGCACCTAGAACTGACGGGCTGGAAGGCGCATGCCGCAACTGGAAAGCTTGAGTAGCAACGGACCGGTGCTCACGTTCACGCAACCGTCATGTTCGGCTCGCCTACCAAGGTGGCTCGGATGCTGGCTCCCCTGGTCGACGTGCTGGGCATTGGCCAGCTGATCCTGGAAGGCGTCAAGGGCAAGACCTGGGTGCACGTCAGCACCCGCCCATCCATGAAGCTGATCAACCGGGTGATCACCATTTCCGATGCAGGCACTCGCGCTGGCATCTACGGGGTGGATGCATGAACGTCCTGGGCACTGCCGTCACCTGGTTCTCTGGCTTGGGATGGGCCAAGTACGCAGCGGTCGCTGCTCTGGCTGGCGCCGTCGCAGGCTCCGCTGCTTGGAAGCTGGGAGACATGCGGCTTGAGGCAGCGAAGGGAGGCTGGGCGGCGCAGCAAGCCCAGGCCGACCGCGCTGCACTCAAGGCCACAGAGAAATCGATTGAAACAACCGCCGCACTACAGAAGGTCAAAGATGTCGCACTCGCCAAAGCACAAACCCGTGCCACTCAAAACAGCACTGCTGCTGTCGCTGCTGGTACTGAGCGGAGCGTGACGGGTTGCGCAACGAGCTCGATGAGCTACGTGCCAACCTGCCCAGCGATTCCCACAGCGCCACAGCTGACCGAGCCCGCACCCTCGCAGAGCTACTTGAGTTCTGCACAGGAAGACTTGGCTTCTATGCGGGCAAGGCTCAAGGCCATCTCAACGACGCCCTGACCCACAACGAGAGCTGGCCGGTAGCACCTGTACCGACACCAGTGCCCACCAAGTAACCAGGAAAGCAGCATGACCAAAGACAACACCTACGACGGCCTGGATGAGTTCGCCACGGTCCGCCAGCTGGACTACCTGAAGGCGATTCGGGATCATGGTTCGATGCGCGCAGCTGCCAAGGAGCTGGGGCTGAGCAAGTCTGTGGTCTCCGGTGCCATGGCGGCACTGAAGCTACGCGCTGCGACCAAGGGTTACTCCCCTGCCCACGACATGACGCGCAAGGCAGCACCTGGCTTTGCCATCAAGGGCACCTCGACGTACTACGACAAGCATGGTGAGGTCACCGCCCAGTGGGTCAAGACCAACCGGGACGGAGCCCAGACCGAAGATCTGGTCAAGCAGTTCGTGGTGGCCATGACCGAGGACGTTCGTGGCTTGCATGTGGCAACGCCGGGACCGGTGGCAGCCGACTCCGATCTGTTGACGGTCTACCCGATGGGTGACCCGCACTTCGGCCTGTACAGCTGGGCCAAGGAGACGGGTGATGACTTCGATCTGAAGATCGCAGAGGAGCTCACCTGTGGTGCGATCGACCGCCTGGTGACCACGGCACCGAAGTCCGGTACCGCCTTGATGCTGAACCTGGGCGACTTCTTCCATGCGGACGATTCGTCCAACCAGACGCCTGGCTCTGGCCATGCCCTGGACGTGGACAGCCGCTACGCTCGGGTGATGCAGGCCGGCGTGAAGTCCATGGTCTACTGCATCCGCAAGCTGCTGGACCACCACGCCAAGGTGATCGTCTGGATGATGCCGGGCAACCATGACCCGCACTCGTCCTTCGCTTTGGCTTTGTGCCTGGCAGCCTACTTCGATGGCGAGCCACGGGTCGAGGTGGACCTGGAGCCAGGCCTGCACAAGTACCTCGAGTTCGGCCGGGTGCTGCTGGGATCACACCACGGGCACGCCACCAAGTTCGGGGATCTGCCTGGTGTCATGGCTTGCGATCGGTCAGAAGCCTGGGGACGGACCAAGCACCGATACTGGTACTGTGGTCACATCCATCACATGTCCAAGGACAAGGAGCATCCTGGCTGTGTGGTGGAGACCTTCCGCACGCTGGCCGGCAAGGATGCCTGGCACGCTGGGAAGGGCTACCGATCGGGCCGCGACATGTATGCGATCACGCATCACATCAAGCACGGTGAGATCATGCGGACGCGGTGCGACATCGGGATGCTGCAAGAAGCCTGAGCTTCGAAATTACTTCCCCACCTAAAAAAGTGTTTCCCAGAAGTTACCCAAAAACCTCGGGAAACGGCGTCAAACCTCAAAAGTCAACCCCGGTTCGGGGCACCACTCAGACGCTTGATCGGGTCGCGGGCGTGCGGCCTGCGGGGATTTTCACCGGGGGCTCGCCCAGCCTTGCGCGCGCTTAGGTCACAATACGGCCATCGTCCGCACGGTCGGATGGTGCTGGCGCAGTGTGATCCCCACGCCACCCAGTTCACCTCAGGAGCAGCCTATGAAGACATTACCCCATGAAGGCGTCGGCTTCGCTTAACAGGAACCCGTCCACCTTCAGGCCCAGCCGAGTGCTGGGCCTTTTGCTTTTGGGCGTCACGGTGGCGGTGGTGCTGTTCATCTGCTGGGAGGCGACGGACCGGTTGCTCTTCATCTGGGATGTGCCGCCCCCGAAGTTCGAGGTGCCGCAGTGGGTGTTTGCTGGCTCGGCCGCCGCAGCGGTGATCGGCTGGATCGTCTCGGCGCTGACGACCATCCGCAACTCGGTCAAGCAGCACACCATCAACACGCTGCTGCAGTCGCGGCTGTCAGCCGTGTACATGGCGCATGCCGAGGCGGTGGGTGACCACTTTGCGGCCTATGTGGCGCGCAAGCGGCTGAACCCCGAGAGCTCCCGCACCCCGGTCGACGACATTCCCAAGAAGTCGATCGGCTACATCCTCAACTACTTCGAGTTCATCGCCATCGGCATCCGCTATGGCGACCTGGACGAGAGCGTCATGAAGAGCAGCATGCGCTCGATGCTGACGCGCACCGTGCACCTGGTCGACGCGCTGGTGCAGGACGCCGTGGCCGAGAACCCGCGCGCCTATTGCCACCTGATCTGGCTGTACCGCAGGTGGCGCGACCCGGACGAGGAGAAGCCGGTCAACGCCGTGCCCTCGCTGCCCTCGGTGCTGGCCACCGGCGACGGTGCGGGTTCAGGCGCAGCACCGCCCCCCAGCGAGCGCAACCGTTACTAGCTTCATCGGGGCCGCGCGCGCCATTCAGAACACGCCCAGCGCCAGCCCGGCAGCCAGTGCTGCGCCCATGTCCTCGGCCTGTTGCAGGTCGGCGGCGCCGATCACCTTGGGCGCCAGGATGCGCTCGGGCGTCTGCGCATGGGTGAGGACAAGCAGCGCCGGGGCGACGGATTTCAGGCGCCAGCCGGTGGCGATGCGCTCGACCTGGCGCACGGCGTTCTGCCCGTCGCTGCCGGCGCAGACCAGTACCGCATAAGGCCGGCCCTCGATGCGGCCCAGCACGGGGTAATAGCAGCGGTCGAAGAAGTCTTTCATCAAGCCGGCGATGGCGGCCAGATTTTCGGGCGTGGCGAACAGGTAGCCGTCTGCGGCCAGCACATCGTCCGGGCCGGCTTGCGTCGCCTTGAGCAAACGGGTGGTGACGCCAGCCTCGGTGCCCGCGCCGCGCAGCGCGGCCTGCGCCAGCTGGGCTGTGCCGCCAGTCATGCTGTGGTGGACGATCAGCAGGGTCTTCATGGCGCGATGACCTTAGCACGGGCGACGCGCCGAAGTGCCTAAGTGACGTGGTGTGACGTAGCAGATGTTGCCGCCCTGGGGCGCCTGCCGCCACGCTAGGTGCCGTCGGCAGCAGCGTGCTCCGCATAGGGCGCCGCCTGCCGCAGATCATCCAGCCACGCGGCAAAAGCGGCCTCGGGGTCTGCTACCTCCATGCGCAGCAGCGCCGCCGGGTGCAGCGTGACCAACACCTGCAGCCCGTCGGCGCGGCGCAGCCACTGGCCGCGCTGCTGACCGATGGCCACTGCCTGGCCCAGCAACGCCCGCGCGGCCGTGGCGCCCAGCGCGATGGCGGCTTGCGGACGGGCCAGCGCGATCTCGCGTTCGAGCCACTGCCCACAGGCCTGGGCTTCTTTCTGGCCCGCCGTCTTGTGGATTCGGCGTTTGCCCCGCAGTTCGAACTTGAAGTGTTTCACCGCGTTCGTCAGGAACAGCGCGTCGCGCTGCCAGCCCAGCGCATCGAACGCGCGCTGCAGCAACTGGCCGGCCGGGCCCACGAACGGGCGCCCGCGCAGATCCTCCTGATCGCCGGGCTGCTCGCCCACCAGCATCAGGCGCGCGCCGACCGGGCCTTCACCGTGCACGGCCTGGGTGGCGTGCTGGCCGATGGGGCAATCGCGGCAGGCCGCCACGGCGGCGTGCAGCGCCGGCCACGAACCAGGCACCAGCTGCTCGACCGGCCGCTGGTCCAGCCGCAACGCGACCGAGGCAGCGGGCCGGCGCCGCTGTGGGGTGGTCGCGCCGTCTTCAACCATCTGGCCGCTGCGCTGGGCGCTGGCCAGCATCAGGGGCTGGATCAACGTGGCCTCGGGCAGGTTCTTCCAATAGCGGCGTGGCATCTCCTTTTGCATCATGGCCGGCTTGAGCCGTGCGGGGTTGAAGATGTGGGCGTAGTAGGTCAGCCACAGCTGCTCGCCGGCATCGGCCGGCGGCGCATCTTCACGCCGTGCGCCGGGGCCGAAGTGCAGCGTCTGGCCGTCCCAGCGCACGCTGCGCGCGGGCGTCAGGATGGTCCAGCGCATCTGGGCGAAGCGACGTGCGAAGAACGGGGCAGACGCCCGCACGATGTGGTGGTCGGGCTCGAACCAGGCCACATGCTCGACCGGCTCGCCCGCCTCGGTGGCCAGGGGCCGAAAGCGCACGAAGGCGGTCATCTTGTGCTTGTCGCGACGCACTGCGCGGGCCAGGCGCTCGACCAGCAGCATGTCGGCGTCCAGCGGGTCATCGCGCAACCCGGGCTCGGCCAGCAGGCGCCAGACCAGCCGGTACAGCAGCGCGAAGCGGCCAGGCTCGCTGTGCAGGGCCGCGTGTTCCAGCCACTGCACGGCCTGCGCGGGTAGGCGAAAGGCCGGCGCCGGGCCGTCGAACGCCTGGGCACCGGCGCTGGCGAACAAGTCGCCGTGCGCGTCGTCGGCCACCTGCCATTGCACGGCGGCGGGCGCCACCTGGCGTGCAATCAAATGCCGCACGGCGCTCTTGAAGCCCGCGACGTCGTCCTGCGCAGACAGCGTCTGCGTCTGCGTCTCAGGCATGGGCGGCTGCTGGCGCGTCGAACAGCGAAGCCTGCCTTGGCTGCGGCGTGAGCCGTGCCGCCAGGTGCGCGCTGTCCAGCCCCCGGCCGGCACCGGCGCCCGGCACGCTGACGAACGGCAGCACCTTGCGCAGCGGCACCGACAAGCGCGACAGATCATCCACGCGCAACACGCGCTGGCGCCGTGCGAGCAGCAAGCGCTCGACCGACTTCACGCCCAGCCCGGGCACGCGCAGCAACAGCTCGCGAGGCGCGCGGTTCAGGTCGACCGGAAAGCGCTCCCGGTGCGCCAGCGCCCAGGCCAGCTTGGGGTCGACCTCGAGCGACAGCATGCCGTCCGCGCTGCCGGCGATCTCGTCGTGGCTGAAGCCGTAGAAGCGCATCAGCCAATCGGCTTGGTAGAGCCGGTGCTCGCGCACCAAGGGCGGCGCGCTGGGGGGCAAGTCACGCGAGGCATCGGGGATGGGGCTGAACGCCGAGTAGTACACGCGGCGCAGCTTGTAGGCGCCATACAGGTGGGCGCTGGTGCTGAGGATGCTGCGGTCGCTCGCCGGGTCGGCGCCCACGATCATCTGCGTGCTCTGGCCAGCGGGGGCGAATTTGGGCGCGATCGCGCGGCGTGGCGGGGCCGAGGGCAGGGTGGTGGGGCGCACGGCGCGGCTCTCGCTCTTGGCGTCGTCAATGTGCACGCGCAGCCGGGCCATCGATCGTTTGATGGCTTGCCCGTCTTTCTCTGGCGCCAGCGCGGCCAGGCCCTCGTCCGTCGGCAGCTCGATGTTGATGCTCAGCCGGTCGGCATAGCGCCCCGCGCGGGCCAGCAGTTCGGCGTTGGCTTCGGGAATCGTCTTCAGATGGATGTAGCCGCGAAAGTCATGGTCTTCGCGCAGCGACCGCGCCACCTCGACCACCAGCTCCATCGTGCGGTCTGGGCTGTGGATGATGCCGGAGCTGAGGAACAGCCCCTCGATGCAGTTGCGCCGGTAAAAGTCCAGCGTCAGTTGCACCACCTCGTCGGTCGTGAAGCGTGCGCGCGGCACATTGCTGCTGACGCGGTTCACGCAATACAGGCAGTCGTACAGGCAGTAGTTGGTCAGCAGCACCTTCAGCAGCGAGATGCAGCGGCCGTCGGGCGCGTAGCTGTGGCAGATGCCGGCGCCCTCGGTCGATCCGATGCCGCGCCCGCCCACCGAGTCGCGCTTGGTCGTGCCGCTGGAGGCGCACGAGGCGTCGTACTTGGCGGCGTCGGCGAGGATGGCGAGCTTGCGGTTCAGGTCCATGGCGGACCATGTTACTGGATGCCTGAACAGTATCTACCGCCCCGCGATTCGTCCGGTCGCCGGCAGGGGCTTTCGACGCCCCGCCGCCCGCACGCCAGCCGGCGGCTCGCCCTGCGGTGGCTGCGCCATCACCCGTTCATACAAGCTCTGCGCGGCCAGCGACAGGCTGCGCTCACGTCGGCGCACCAGGTAAATGCGGCGCTTGAGGCCCGGCCAGGGCAGCGGCCGTGTCACCAGCCCCGGCTGCGCGAAATGGAACAGCGTCAGGGCCGGCATCAAACTCACGCCCAGGCCAGCGCGCACCATGCCCATGGCGGTGGCGAGTTGGTCGACCTCCATCAGCGTCTGCATCTGCAGCGGGTGCAGCGCCGCATCGAGGTACTGGCGCACGCTGGAGCTGCGGGCCATGTGCACGAACGGGTAGGCCGCCACGTCGCGCGGGCGCACCTCGGGCAGGGCCGCCAGCGGGTGGCGCACCGGGCAGACCAGGTGGAAATCGTCGGTGCAGAACGGCTCGGCCCGCAGCTCGGGCGTGTCGGCGCGGATGGCGGCCAGTGCAAAGTCGGCCTGGCCGCTGCGCACGCGCTCCACGCAGGGCTCGGACAGCACATCGGCCACAGCAATCTCAACGCCGGGGTGCGCGGCGCGGTAGTCACGCAGGATGCCGGGCAGCCAGCCCGCCGCCAATGAGGGCAGCAGCGCGATCGACACCCGGCCGCGTCGGCGCGCGAGCTGGTCCGTCACGCCCGACAGCGCGGCATCGAATTCGGCCAGCACGCGCCGCGCAGAGACCTCGAACTCGATGCCCTCGGCCGTCGGCTCCACATGCCGCGTGCTGCGGTCGAACAGGCGCAGGCCCAGCGTCGATTCCAGCTGGCCGATGAGCGCACTGAAGGCCGGCTGCGACAAGTGGCACAGGGCAGCCGCGCGCGTGAAGCTGCGTTGCTCGGCCAGCGCCACACAGGCCTGCAGCTGGCGCGTCGAGACGTTGGGGCGGCTGGCTGAATTCATCTGAAGTCCAAATGGATTGATCCGAAGTTTCGAATTCACAGATTAACGCACACGGCCTACATTGCGTACCAACAACGACAGGAAGACAAGGAGACACGTGTCGCAAGAACTACTTCGCATTGGCTGCGCCGCCGGCTTTTCGGGTGACCGCACGGACGCGGCCGGCCCGGTGGTCGACGCGCTGATCGCCACCGGCGGGCCGGCCTTCCTGATCTTCGAAACACTGGCCGAGCGCACGTTGGCGCTGGCCCAGCTGGCGCGCCGCCAGGACCCCGACGCAGGTTACGAACCCCTGCTGGTCGACCTGCTGCAGCCGGTGTTGGCCAAGTGCCTGGCGCAGGGCGTGCGCATCGTCAGCAACTTCGGCGCGGCCAACCCGGCCGGGGCCGCACGCCGCATCCACGCCCTGGCCCAGGAACTCGGCCTGCCCGCGCCGCGCATCGCGGTGGTGGAGGGCGATGACCTCAGCGGCCCTGCGCACCGTGGCCTGTTGCAGCAGGCACTGACCGGCACCATCGACAGCCTGCAGGTCGTCTCGGCCAACGCCTACCAGGGCGCCGAGGCGATTGCCGATGCGCTGTTGGCCGGCGCCGACATCGTGGTCTGCGGCCGCGTGGCAGACCCGTCGCTGGCCGTCGGCCCTGCGCTGGCCCACTTCGGCTGGGCGCACGACGACTGGACGCGTCTGGCGCGCGCCACCATGGCCGGCCACCTGCTCGAATGCGGCACGCAGGTCACCGGCGGCTACTACGCCGATCCGGGCTACAAGGATGTGCCCGGCATGGCCGCGCTGGGCTACCCGATCGCCGAGATCGATGCCGAGGGCCACTGCACCATCACCAAGCCGCCCGGCACCGGCGGACGCATCGACACGCATACGGTGAAAGAGCAGCTGCTCTACGAAGTGCATGACCCCGCCGCTTACCTGACGCCCGACGTGGTGGCCGACATCACCGAGGCCGACGTGACCGAGCTCGGCCCCGACCGCGTGCGCCTGTCCGGCGTGCGCGGCCATGCGCGCCCGGCCGGCCTGAAGGTGAATGTCTGCCACGCCACTGGCTGGTTCGCCGAGGGGGAGATCTCCTACGCCGGCGCCCGCGCCGAGGCCCGCGCCCGCCTGGCGGCGCAGGTGCTGCGCGAGCGGCTGGCGGGCCTCGGGCCACTGCGCGCCGACCTGATCGGCGTGTCCAGCGTCTTCGCGGACGACGCCGGCCAGTGGCTCGCCGAGCAACCCGCCGGCGACGCGCAGGACGTGCGCCTGCGCGTGGCCATGAACCACGCCGACCGCGCATCGGCCGAGCGCCTGGGCCGCGAGGTCACGGCCCTGTACACCTGCGGGCCGGCAGGCGGCGGCGGCGTGCGCACGGCGCTGCGCCAGCGCCTGGGCACAGTCTCCTGCACCGTTCCGCGTGAAGACGTGCCCGCCACTTTCAGGTTCATCACACCATGACCGATGCCATCACCGTCCCGTTGTTCCGCGCCGCCCACGGGCGCACTGGCGACAAGGGCAACCGCTCCAACATCAGCGTGATCGCCTGGCATGCAGACCTGTGGCCGCTGCTGCTGACTCAGGTGACCGAAGAGGCGGTGGCCACCCAGTTCGTGTACCGCAGGCCGGCCCGCGTGACGCGCCATCTGTTGCCCCGCCTGCACGCCATGAACTTCGTGCTGGACGAGGTGCTGGACGGCGGCGTCAACGACGCGCTGAACCTGGACAGCCACGGCAAGGCGCTGTCGTTCCGCCTGCTCGAGTTGCCGGTCCAGGTGCCGCGCGATCTGGTCGCGCTGCTGGCTGGCCCCGCCCTCACAGAACAAGAGCTTTCCTGATCCTCAACCCTCGGAGACAACACCATGACGCACCGCCACCCCCACCGACATTCAACCCGCCGCCGCCTGCTGGCCACCGGCCTCGTCCTCGCCACCGGCGCCTTTTTGATGCAGGGCGCGCTGGCCCAGGCCTACCCGAGCAAGCCCATCACTTTCGTCGTGCCCTTCGCAGCCGGCAGCGCGACCGACCAGATCGCCCGCGCGCTGGGCCAGTCGGTCACGGACCAGACCCAGCAAGCCGTGGTGGTCGACAACAAGGGCGGCGCCAGCGGCCAGATCGCCGCCTCCCAGGTCGCGCGCGCGCCGGCCGACGGCTACACCGTGCTCATCACGACCAACACCACGCACGCGGCCAACGAGCACCTGTACAAGAAGCTCAGCTACGACCCGGTGAAAGACTTCGTGCCGCTCACCGGCCTGGGCAAGGGCGGCCAGGTGCTGGTGGTGCGGGCCGACGCGCCCTACAAGAACGTGATGGATCTCGTCGCCGCCGCGAAGAAGACGCCCGGCAAACTCAGCTTCGGCAGCGGCAGCTCGTCCAGCCGCACGGCCGGCGAAATGTTCAAGCAGCTCACCGACACCGAGATCCTGCACGTCCCCTACAAGAGCAACCCGAACGCGATCACCGACCTCATGGGCGGGCAGATCGACTTCATGATCACCGACACCTCGACCGGTGTGCCCCAGGTCAAGGGCGGCAAGCTCAAGGCGCTGGGCGTCTCGACCACGGCGCGCAACGCGCTGCTGCCCGAAGTGCCGACGATTGCCGAGGCCGGCGTCAAGGGCTACGACATGGGCTACTGGTTTGCCGCCTACGCACCCGCCGGCACACCGCCGGCCGTGGTGGCGCGCTTGAACGCACTGCTGGCCAAGGCCACGCAGAGCGCAGGCGCCAAGGCCTTCTTCGACAACAGCGGCTCGGTGGCCTGGTCCACCAGCCCCGAAGAGCTGGGCAAGTTCCAGGCGGCCGAGACGGCCAAGTGGGGCAAGGTCATCAAGGCTGCTGGCATCGAGCCCGAATAAGCCTGCGGGCCGCGCTGGCCCGCACTTCACTCCAACAAGAACGCCATCAACCCGGCCGCCCTTACCGGCCGCTGGGACAAGTGCGCCCGCATCGTTTCCACCAACGCGAGGAGAGACCCCATGCAACCCCACTTCAAAGCAGCCGCGCTTGCCGCCGCCTGCACCCTGGCCGCTGCCACGCTGACCGCCTGCGGCGGCGACGACGACGCCCCCGCGCCGCAGGCCACGACGCCCGAACTGCGCCTGACCGTCACCGCGACCGAAGACTTCGCCGGCAGCTACGGCAGCGTTGGTGCCTACGAGAAGCTGACCGGCACCATCGCCGGCGAGGTCGACCCCAAAGACCCGAAGAACGCCGTCATCCAGGACCTGGCGCTGGCCCCGGTCAACGCACGCGGCATGGTGGAGTACAGCGCCGAGTTCACGATGCTCAAACCCAAGGACATGGCCAAGGCCAGTGGCGTGCTGCGCTACGACGCGCCCAACCGCGGCAACATCCTGACCATGCTCAACCCCACGGCCACGCCCAGCGATGCCGTGTACTTGGAGCGCGGCTACGTGGTGCTTTATTCCGCGTGGCAGGGCGACGTGCCCAAGAGCAACCCGGCGCGCCTGACAGTGAGCGTGCCGACCGCCAAGAACGCGGACGGCACCAGCATCACCGGCCCCTACCGCGCCGAACTGGTGCCGAGCGCCGCCACGCCCGTCATGACGCTGCCCGGCGGCGTGTTCAACGGCAGCATGATCCCCTACGCCCCGGCCAGCCTGGA
>NZ_JBWMBB010000031.1:0-15086 GCF_056521305.1 Rhodoferax sp. RT4P68 | reverse complement strand
TATCAATGGAAGAAAAAATCCATGACCGGTTGTTGACGTGGTGGGAAGTCCCTGTAGAAAAAATCCATGACCGGTTGTTGACGTGGTGGGAAGTCCCTGTAGAAATAAAGGAGGAGGCTTTGCCCGCCTTTCCGGCCCCAGGCCGGCAAGGCGGGCAAGGCCGGGGGACATTCGCGGAGTGGAGTACACCGTCGGCGCGGGCCCACCCCGAAGCTTGGTTCCTCCTTGCAACCTGATCCCGCCCCCGGTCAAGCTGGCCACCCATCTGCAGCACGTTCAAGAAGCACGGCCGGGGGTTGTGCCAAAGGGCAAGTTGAATCCTCGTTCCCGAGAGCGCCGGCGCAGATTCGCGTTGTCTCATGTAGCCGCCGCGATCATGTCGTACACGTCGTCCTCGTTGCTGCCCGCCGGCAACTCACCCACCTTGCGCCGATCCCGCAGCACCACGATGCGGTGCGCCACACGCACCACTTCGGCAATCTCAGACGAGATGAACACCACCGCCATGCCGGCTTCAGCCAGCTGCAGAATCTGCTCCATGATTTCCTGCTTGGCGGCCACGTCGATACCGCGCGTCGGCTCGTCGAGGATCAGCAGGCGCGGCGCGGTGGCCAGCCAGCGCGCGATCACCGCCTTCTGCTGGTTACCGCCAGACAGCAGGCCGATGGGCGTCTCGATGCTGGTGGTCTTGATGCCGAGCTGCGCGACGAAGCGCTCGGCCAGCCGCGTCTGCTCGGCATGCGACAAAAACCTGCGCACGCCCATGCGCGCCTGCAGGGCCAGCGCGATGTTCTCGCGCACCGAGAGTTCGGCCACGATGCCGTCGGTCTTGCGCTCCTCGGGGCACAGGGCGAGGCCAGCAGCGATGGCGTCGGACGGGCTCGCGAAACGCACGACTTTGCCGTCGATCTGCAGGGTGCCACGGTCGGGTGTCTCCAGGCCGAATAGCAGTCGCGCGAGTTCGGTACGCCCCGCGCCCAGCAGGCCGGCCAGGCCTACGACCTCGCCTGCGCGCACCTGCAGATCGAGCGGGTAGAGTTGCGTGGCTTGGCCCAGGCCTTCCGCGCGCAGCAGCGGCGCAGCGCCCGTGTCTGCCATCGGCGGCGGCGCCGTGCGGGCCTGCGCTGCGGCCAGCTCGCGCCCCAGCATGGCCGCGATCAAAGCGGGCGCCGGCAGTTCGGCGACTGGCCACTCGCCGACCCACATGCCATTGCGCAGCACCGTGATGCGGTCGGACACGGCATAGACCTGGTTCAAAAAATGCGTGACGAAGACGATGGCCAGGCCCTCGTCGCGCAGCTGGCGCAACACGGTGAACAGCTTGCGCACCTCGTCGTCGTCCAGGCTGGAGGTGGGCTCGTCCAGGATCAGCACCTGCGCCTTCACGCCCAGTGCGCGGCCGATCGCCACCATCTGCTGGACGGCCACGGGGTAGCTGGACAACAGCCGCGTCACGTCGATGGATAGGCCGATGCGTGCCAACAGTTCGCGTGCCTGCGCATGCACGGCCGCCCAGTCGATACGGCGCCCCTGCAAGAGCCCACAGCGCGGGTAGCGCCCGGCGAACATGTTCTCGGCCACCGAGAGATTGGGGCACAGGTTCACCTCCTGGTAGACCGTGCTGATGCCCAGGTGCTGCGCGGCGATCGGCGAGCCAGGCCGCACCACCTGGCCGCCCAGCCGGATCTCGCCAGCACTGGCCGGGAACACGCCCGTCAGCACCTTGATCAGGGTGGACTTGCCCGCCCCGTTCTGGCCCATCAGTGCGTGGATTTCGCCGGGGTAGAGCTTGAGCTGCACATCGCGCAGCACCTCGATGTCGCCGAAGCGCTTGGTGATGCCCGACAGCTCCAGAATGGGCTGAAGGCTCATGCCTTGTTCTTGTAATACACGTCCACGAACACGGCCGCCAGCAGCACCAGCCCCTTGATGACCTGCTGGTAGTCGATGCCGATGCCCAGGATGGACATACCGTTGTTCATCACGCCCATGATGAAGGCGCCGATGACCGCGCCCATGACCTTGCCCACGCCACCCGAGGCCGAGGCCCCGCCGATGAAGCAGGCCGCGATCACGTCCAGCTCGAAGCCCAGGCCGGCCTTGGGCGTGGCCGTATTTAGCCGCGCCGCGAACACCAGGCCCGCCAGCGCGGCCAGCACGCCCATGTTCACGAAGGTGAGGAAGGACAGGCGCTTCGTGTCGATGCCCGACAGACGTGCGGCTTTCTCTTTGCCGCCCAGCGCGTAGACGCGCCGGCCGATGGTGGTGCGCCGCGTGACGAAGTCGAACAGCAGGATCAAGAGCGCCATCACCACCAGCACATTGGGCAGGCCGCGGTACGAGGCCAGCAGCCACGAGAAGCCGATCAGCAGCGCGGCGAACACGCAGGTCTTCGCCACGAAGAAGCCACCCGGCTCGCTGGTGATGCCGTGGGCGCGCTGGCGCTGGCGTGCGCGCCAACCCGTCCACGCGAACAACAGCGCTGCGGCCACGCCCAGCAACAACGTGAAGACGCGCAGGCTCTGCTGCCCCGGCGTGGGCGGCGCGGCGAACGGGTCAGGAATGAAGCCTGAGCTCAGGCCCTGGAAGACCTCGGGAAACGGCCCCACCGATTGCCCTGCCAGCACGGCCAGCGCCAACCCCTTGAACACCAGCATGCCGGCCAGCGTGACGATGAAGGACGGGATGCGCGCATAGGCCACGAACCAGCCCTGCGCCGCGCCGATCAGCCCGCCGACGACCAGGCAGGCCAGCGCGGCCGGCAGCACCGGCCATTCGTACTGCACCATCAGCACGGCTGCCACGGCTCCGACGAAGCCGCAGACCGAACCAACCGACAGGTCGATGTGCCCGGCCACGATGACCAGCAACATGCCCAGCGCCATGATGACGATGTAGCTGTTCTGCAGCACCAGGTTGGTCAGGTTCAGCGGCTGCATCAGCGTGCCGTCGGTCATGACCTGGAAGAACACCATGATCGCCACCAGGCTCAGCAACATGCCGTATTCGCGGAAGTTGTGGCGCAGGTAGCTGCCCAGGGTGGGCGCTTCAGCGGCGGGCGCGGTGCGGGTGGGCAAGGTGTCTTCGGTCATGTCTCGGCTTCTTGTTGTTTCGGCGCGTGGGCCTTCAGGATCGCAGCCATGATGCGTTCCTGCGAAGCCTCGACCGTGTGCATCTCGGCCACGAAGCGGCCCTCGTTCATCACGTAGATGCGGTCCGAGATGCCCAGCAGTTCGGGCATCTCCGACGAGATCACGATCACGCAGCGGCCTTGCGATGCGAGTTCTGCAATCAGCGCGTAGATCTCGTACTTGGCGCCGACGTCGATGCCGCGTGTGGGCTCGTCCAGGATCAGCACTTTCGGCTCGGTGAACAGCCACTTGCCCAGCACCACTTTCTGCTGGTTGCCACCCGAGAGATTGACGGTTTTCTGCAGCACATTGGGCGTGCGGATGCGCATGGATTTGCGGTAGCGCTCGGCCACCGCGTGTTCCTGCTCGCTGTCGATCACGCCGCCACGCGAGACGCCGGGCAGGTTGGCCAGCGAGGTGTTGAACTGGATGCTTTCGTCCAGCACCAGGCCCGCGCCTTTGCGGTCCTCCGTCACGTAGGCCAGGCCTTGAGCGATGGCCTTGCCGACCGTGGACACATCGACCGGCGCGCCCTCCATCAGCACCTGCCCGCGCACCTGCCGGCCCCAGCTGCGGCCGAACACGCTCATGGCGAACTCGGTGCGGCCCGAGCCCATCAGCCCGGCGATGCCGACCACCTCACCGTGGCGCACGGTGAGGCTCAGGTCTTTCAGAAAATCGCGGTCCGCGTGCTCGGGGTGCCGGGCCGACCAGTTGCGCACCTCGAAGCCCACGGCGCCGATCTTCGGCGCGCGCGGCGGATACCGGTCGGCCATCGCACGGCCCACCATGCCGCGGATCACGCGGTCTTCGCTGACCGGCGTGCCCTGACAGTCGATGGTCTCCACGCTGCTGCCGTCGCGCAGGATGGTCACCGAATCGGCCACGCGCGCGATCTCGTTGAGCTTGTGTGAAATGAGGATGCAGGTGATGCCCTGCGCGCGTAGGCCGATCAACAGATCCAGCAGCGCCTGGCTGTCGTTCTCGTTCAGGCTGGCCGTGGGCTCGTCCAGGATCAACAGGCGCACCTTCTTGGACAGCGCCTTGGCGATCTCCACCAGTTGCTGCTTGCCCATGCCCAGGTCACCGACAGGCGCCTCGGGCGATTCGCGCAGGCCCACTTTGGCCAGCAGGGTCTGCGTGCGTTGGTGCGCGGCGATCCAGTCGATCACACCGCGCGTGGCCACCTCGTTGCCCAGGAAGATGTTCTCGGCAATCGAGAGCATGGGCACCAGCGCCAGCTCCTGGTGGATGATGATGATGCCGGCCGCCTCGCTGTCGTGGATGCCGCCGAAGCGCTGGGGCTGGCCGTCGTAGACGATCTCGCCTTCGTACTCGCCGTGCGGGTACACGCCCGACAGCACCTTCATCAGCGTGGACTTGCCAGCGCCGTTCTCACCCACGAGGGCGTGGATCTCGCCCTCGCGGATGTCCAGGTCGACCCGGTCCAGCGCCACGACGCCGGGGAAGGTCTTGCGGATGGCCCGCATCTCCAGCAGCGTGCGCATGGCCGTTCGCCTGCGGGCTTACTTGATCTGCGAAGCCTTGTAGTAGCCGCTGCCGACCAGCGTCGCCTCCCAGTTGGTCTTGTCCACCGTGACCGGCTTGAGCAGGTACGAGGGCACGACCTTCACGCCGTTGTTGTAGGTCTTGGTGTCGTTGACCTCCGGCGTCTTGCCCGAGACCACGGCGTCCACCATGTTGGCTGCCACCTTGGCCAGCTCGCGCGTGTCCTTGAAAATGCTGGAGTACTGCTCGCCGCGCAGGATGGACTTGACCGATTGCACCTCGGCGTCTTGCCCACTCACCACGGGGCAAGGCGTCTGCTTGCTGCAGTAACCCACGCCCTTGAGCGACGACAGGATGCCGATGGACAGGCCATCGTAGGGCGACAGCACGGCATCGACCTTGGCATTGCCGTAGAAGGCCGACAGCAGGTTGTCCATGCGCGCCTGCGCGACGGCGCCGTCCCAGCGCAGCGTGCCCACCTTGTCCATGCCCATCTGCTTGCTGCGCACCACCAGCTTGCCGCTGTCGATGTAGGGCTTGAGCACGCTCATCGCGCCGTCGTAGAAGAAGAAGGCGTTGTTGTCGTCAGGCGAGCCGCCGAACAGCTCGATGTTGAACGGGCCCTTGCCCTGCTTGAGGCCCAGCGCGTCGACGATGGAGCCGGCCTGCAGCACGCCGACCTGGAAGTTGTCGAACGTGGCGTAGTAGTCCACGTTCTTCGAGCCCTTGATGAGCCGGTCATAGGCGATGACCTTCACGCCCTTGTCGGCTGCGTTCTGCAGCGCCTTGGACAACGTGGTGCCGTCGATGGAGGCGATCACCAGCACCTTGGCGCCCTTGGTCACCATGTTCTCGATCTGCGCGAGCTGGTTGGGGATGTCATCGTCGGCGTACTGCAAGTCGGTCTTGTAGCCGCGCTCCTTGAGGACCTTGACCATGTTGTTGCCATCGTCGATCCAGCGGGCCGATGACTTGGTGGGCATCGAGATGCCAACCATGCCCTTGTCCTGGGCCTGCGCCCAGGGGGTGAGGGCCAGCACGACGGCGCAGGCTGCGAGGGTCTTGAGGAAAGTGCGCTTCATGGGATGTCTCTTGTTGTGGGTTCGTGGAAAGGCAGCGATCAATACTTGCGCTTGGGGAATTCGGCGGCTGCGGTCTCCATCGGGAAGATGCTCTCGACCGTCTCGATGCGCTTGGGAATCGTCTTGCCGGCCAGGATGTCCCTCACCGCCGTCATGAGCTGCGGGCCCAGCAACGGGCTGCATTCCACCGACACATTGAGCTTGCCGGCGATCATGGCTTCGAAGGCGCCCTTCACGGCGTCGATGGAGATGATCACGATGTCCTTGGCGGGCTTGAGGCCGGCCTCTTCGATGGCCTGGATCGCGCCGATGGCCATGTCGTCGTTGTGTGCGTACAGCACATTGATCTTCTTGCCCTCGGCTTTCAGGAAGGCTTCCATCACCTCCTTGCCCTTGGCGCGCGTGAAGTCACCGGTTTGCGAGCGCACGATCTTGAACTTCGGGTCGGCCTTGATGACTTCTTCGAAGCCCTTCTTGCGGTCGATGGCAGGCGCCGAACCGACCGTGCCCTGCAGCTCGACGATGCGCACTTCGCCGGCCTGGCCCTTCATCTTGTCGACCAGCCAGCGGCCAGCCTTGCGGCCTTCTTCCACGAAGTCCGAACCCATGAAGGTCACGTAGAGCGAGGTGTCCTTGGAGTTGACGGCCCGGTCGGTCAGCACCACCGGGATCTTGGCGGCCTTGGCCTCGCGCAGCACGTTGTCCCAACCCGATTCGACGACGGGCGAGAAGGCGATCACGTCGACCTTTTGTGCGATGAAGGCGCGGATGGCCTTGATCTGGTTCTCCTGCTTCTGCTGCGCGTCGGAGAACTTCAGCTCGATGCCCGCGTCCTTGGCGGCGGCGATTCCGTATTGGCGGTTCGCCATTCGCTTTCGGCACCGACCTGGCTGAAGCCCAGGACGATCTTCTTCTGGGCGAACAGCGGGCCATGCAAGCCAGCGGCGGAAAGGGCTGCGGCAGCAGCGACGATGTGGCGACGGGTGATAGGCATCGGTTTGTCTCCTTGTGGCATGCGTGGACGCCGGAAGGTGGCTGGTTGCCAACGCACGGTTCGCAGTGTAAGAATTAAACGTGTATCTATCCAATAGTATTTTGATGAAAACAGATATCGTTAAGCACATCGGGCAAACCCTGTGACGGCGGCGACCGAGCATGCGCACTGGTTCCTGCGCGCGCGGCTGAAGACGCGGCAGTTGCTGCTGCTCGCGGCCCTGGCGGACGAGGGCAACATCCACGCTGCGGCACGCCTTCTGAACATGACGCAGCCGGCGGCGTCCAAGCTGCTCAAGGACCTGGAGGACATGCTGGAGGTGCCGCTGTTCGAGCGTCTGCCGCGCGGCATGCGGCCCACCTGGTATGGCGAGACCATGATCCGCCATGCGCGCGAGGCACTGGCCAGCCTGAACCAGGCGCACGAGGAACTGACGGCGTTGAAGGCGGGGCGCTACGGCCAGGTCGGCGTGGGCGCCATCACCTCGCCGGCGCTGGCGCTGCTGCCCTCGGCCATTGCCATGGTCAAGCGCGAGCAGCCCAGCCTGCGCGTGGTGCTGGAGATCGAGACCAGCCCGGTGCTGCTGGAGCATCTGCGCCAGGGCCGGCTGGACATCCTGGTCGCCCGCTTCTTCGCCGAAGAAGACAAGTCCAACCTGCGCTACGAGCCGCTGACTGGCGAGCCCGTGTGCGCCGTGGCGCGGCCGGGGCACCCGCTGGCCGCTGCGCAAGGCCTGGGGCTGGCCGATGTGGTGAACGCCAGCTGGATCGTGCCGCCGGCCGGCAGCGTGCTGCGGCACCGCTTCGAGCTGATGTTCCAGGAGGCGGGGCTCAAGCCGCCGATGGACGTGATCGAGACGGCGGCGCTGCTGTTCATCACGCGCATGCTGCAGCAAAGCGACATGCTGTGCGTGGTGTCCACCGAGGTCGCGCGCTACTACGCCGCCCACGGCATCGTGACCATCGTGCCGCTGGAGATGCCCTGCCACATGGACGATTTCGGCTTCATCACGCGCAGCGACCGCATGCTGTCGCCGGGGGCGCAGCTGCTGATGAAGGCGTTGAAGACGGCATGTTTGCCGGTGTATGGGCGGAAGGTGGAGTGAAGGGCGGATGGGCTTTCACTTATGACGCCCAACGCGCAGCTTGAGCCGCAGCCTTGTCCGAGCGAAGTGTAGGCAAGGACGTCGGCTCGAAGCTGTTGTTGGTCGGCAACGCGCCATTCATGGCTCTTGCGCAAAGAGGCTCTCCAAAGGGCCACTGATATCTATTACTCGGATTTCATAAGAAAAGGAGACCTCATTACGGTCATCTCCTCGATCCAATGAAAGAACTTGCTCGACCCTCACGGCGGCGAAGATTTGCTCTCTATTGCCGCGAAAAATTACGACATCTCCTTCATTCGCAGTGACGGCATGCTTTTCTGGAACAAAATCCATCGCGGATGGATCATCGATCTCATCAAGTGCTTTTGCGTAACGAGCGAGAGCAATCTTTCCCTGCTCCGAATATGCGTGAATCACGCCGGACGCTGCATGTGACCATTTCGTATCGATGGTTATGGGCGGTTCGCCAATAGAGAAAATAGGGGATCGGACGTAATCGAAGGTCGCCAATCCGCTGCGATTTCTGTTGGATCGATACTGTTCTAGGAATGGCCTGTTCATATCCCGCAACTCGTTACGCAGATCTGCCGGAAAGTCCCGCAGAATAACGCCAGCGTCTCGCAGCATTTTTCAACCCTCTCTGTAGATCTTGGGATTGGGGTCGTAGAGGCCAATGTAAACAGTGCCAATCCCTTGGTCTATCAAGCGTTTCGCGCATGCGATCTTTGGCTGGTTTCTACGGCTGCACGGTTCAAGGGTTGTGTAGACCACGGCGCCTTGCAAATCTGCCCCATTAGCAGACTCAATTGCACACTTCTCAGCGTGGTTCCCAGGGGCGCACTGGCCGCGAAAGGCCGAGGCGACTTCGACACCGTTCTTGACGATTACTGCCCCAACAGCAGGCGTCGGATCGTTTCGGTTCGATTCGGATACTGACTGGGCTGCGAGTTCAACAGCCTTTCTCATCCACTTGTAGTGTTCTTCGATCATTTACTGATTAGCTCCAGCACTCGGCTTTTTCTGCCGCCCAACGTTTGAGCTGAGCCGCCTGCGGAGGCAAAGCGCAGTTGACTCAGAATGAAATGATGGGCAATTGCGCCTTACCGGAGCAGGTCGGCTCCAACGAAGGGTTAGGCGTCATTCTCCGCATTGATCAGAGTAGGCCTTGCTTCTCTAGCGCCTGCTTTGGTTCGACATTGGCGAGAACGGCTTCCATCACTACGCCCCTTCGAATCCTATTGAGTCGGTCATTCGAAGCTTGTATGGATGCCTTTGCATACATAGAAATCGCGGGATCATTAGAGTCCATGCCCTCGTCATCGACCTTACGAAATAACTTCTCAAGGCGCTCCACTGTCTCAGTTGGTGACGGCGCATTTCCGCTTTGGAGGGCAATATCCAGTTGGACTAGGGAAGTGAATAGGTCAGACTTCTTCCAGATCCTGGATCGGCTAGAAAACCCGCACTCGTCTATGAATGCGATAGTAGCGGCGAGACGTTTGCTCACTTCATCGCGCTGGGGGAATTGGTCGTTGTAGTCCCCTAAAAACTCCTCAAACAGGTCATCTCGATTGAAGTAACCGGCTAGGTAGGTGATCAGGACCTGCAGTATGAACCGAACGTCTCCCATGCGCTTGATATCCGTACTTCGAAAGACCTTGTGGGTATCGAAGAAGTCGTTCTCTGCAAATGCTGCGGCCAGACGCATGAGCTCGCCTGCGTAAACAGCATTATTTACCTCAACTTCATTGAGATCGTATTTCGTAGAGTTTATACGTTTGAAGACTTCGATAATCTGATCGACTGTGACCGAGCCCAGGTCTCTGACAGCTACGTCGTAGTTGAGAAATTCTTCCTTCTGCTCTCGCTCCAGCGCCGCATAAGGCGGGATGGTCGCACCGGAGGTATTCGGATCACCTTGGAAGTACGCCACGATAGTGGTAACTCGCTGCTGACCATCAACTAGGAGTTGGGTTCCTTCTCCCGTATCAACATTGACCGCTCCATTCGCAACGTATATCTCAGGAAAGGGATACGACCGAAGAATTGTATCGATGAAGCGAATCTTGTCAGAAGAGGTCCATACCAAGCGTCGTTGGAAATCGGGCCGCGGTACAAGCTTGCCCTCTTTAGTCAGAGTAATGATATGACGAACTTTAAGGCTTGAAGGGGATGTTTTCATGCGACGCGCTCTGCCTGTTGAGCGGCGATTACGCCGCGTTGCTGGTAGATTTTCAGGAAGTAGATAGAATGGAATATTCCGCACCGGAGCTTCTTATACCTAAAGTGCGGAGATCGGGAAGCTTCGTTGATGAGCTCCTTCCAGTCCGTACATCTTTGCGGTGCTGCCACGGGGAATTTATCGGGGCGTATCCACCCATGTAGCATGTAAGCAGACAAGTCCGAACGCCAGGGAAAACTGGATTGATTCACACCATATCTGGCAAGATCATGCCACAGCTTGCCATAAAGCGTTGGACTGACGATTGCGACATCGATGTCTGATTGGCCTGGGCGATACGCACGGTAAGCAGGCTGATACGGCCGGCCCTCTCGGCCTGGTTTGTCGAGGAAGGCGAAGCCCAGCTTTGCTGATCCAACAACTACTGTCGAAAGCGATTGCCCATTTGCAAGGTCAAATTTTGCGCGAATGCGCGACTCCAGATCGGCCAGAGCTTCCGCAGTCGTGTGCGGCCCTGGCTCGTTCGTAAGGATGAACTGCTCGACGATTTCTTCCGAGGGCAATCGAAGCAGTTGGATTCGAAATTCCGCAGGTGTCATCTGTTTGAATGGCTGCTTCAAGTAGGGGCGGTGTGTTTATGGCGCCCAACGTTTGAATTCAGCCGACCAGCCAGCGGAGCTGGCGCAGGTCGGCTGCAATGAGAGGTTAAGCAGAAAGACCAAAAACATACTTGGCGACAACGATTGCTAGCAATTCAAGCAAGAATAAGCCGTAGCAACTCCGGATTGCAAACGCCGCCGCCGGCTTGGTTTTCGCAAGCTCACTTAACACATTCGCATAGTGCGTAGCCGGTTTGCCCAAGAAAAACTTTTCATTCGCTCGCGTCACGGCAATGATGACGAACGTTTGCAAGGCCATAAGGCCGACGACGACGAGAACTAGGGTCTTTAACGACATCGCCCCTGCTTAACGTGTTGTCGAGCGTGATACGCAGCGCTTGATCACATCCAACCGTGCCGTAACAGGGTGGCTCCATCCGGCGCCAAGTATTTGATACATAAGATTTTTTCTTGAATACAAGTGCTGTTCATCCAGTACGAAAACTGCCGTGAAGTAGCGCCCTTGTTACATGTCTGTACAGGGAGCGCGCCCGATCTTGCCACGGGCACCAGCTGCCGGCGTCAACCAAGTTGCGCAGGGCACGCACCCTGTGGCGGCATGCATGCTGCGAGCGGCGGCACAGCCCAGCTTTTCATGAAACGCCCTTCGCGACATGGCCCACATCTCTGGCGCGCGTGATGTCGCCAATCGCTTTGGCAATGCCGGCGGCGGCGTCCGGCGCTTCGTCGAGCCAGGCATCGAGGTAGGCCACCATCTCCTCGGGCGTGCGCAGATGGTCTGCCACGTCGTAGGGAGTCACTCGCGCCTTAGCCGTCTTGGTGGCGGTTCTGGGCATGGCGTCTACCCCTGGAAACTCTTGGCGAGCTGGACGGAAAAGCTCACACCCAGCCCGCGTCCACCTTGAACTCCTGGGCCGTGCACATCGCCGCATCGTCCGACGCGAGGAACAGCACCATGGCCGCGATGTCGTGTGGCGCCAGCTTGCCCGGCAGGCACTGGTTGCGCGCCAATTCCTTCTCGCCCTCCGCGTCCAGCCACAACTTGATCTGCCGCTCGGTCATGACCCAGCCCGGCGACACGGTGTTGATGCGGATGCGGTCGGCGCCCAGCGTGCGCGCCAGCCCGCGTGTGAGGCCGTTCACCGACGACTTGGCGATCGCATAGACCGGGTAGCCCGTGCCCTTGCCCTGCCAGCCGGTGGAACCCAGGTTGATGATCGAACCCGCGCCCAGCCGGCGCATGCCCGGCACCACGGACTGGATCGCGAAGAAGGCCGGCCGCTCGTTGATCGCGATGCGCTCGTCGTAGTAGGCCGGCGTGACCGATTCCAGCGTGTGGCGGTCGTCGCTGGCCACGTTGTTGACCAGCACCGAGAAGTCGCCCAGCGCGGCCTGTGCATCGGCGATGGCGGCCTGCAGCGCGCCGATGTCGCGCACGTCGCAGGTGCGCCACCAGACCGTGTCGAATCCCGCCCCTTCCACTGCAGTGGCCAGTGCCTGACTGGGCTCGGCCGCGATGTCGACGAAGGCCACGCGCGCGCCCTGCGCTGCCAGCGCGCGGACGATGGCCGCGCCGATGCCGCTGCCGCCCCCGGTGACGAAGCAGTTGCGCCCGAGCAGGCTGGGGTATGAGGAAGTTTGGCGCATGGTGTTGGCTCCGGGCTGGTGTTCTGACATACTGAAATTGATATCGATTATTTTCGATCTCATGTCTTTTCATGATGACTGTGCCTTGATACGATCCGCCGCGTCAAGCCCTTCTCCCATGCCTGCCGTTGCTCCCTCCCCACTGCCCGCGCCCCGTGTGCTGTCGCCCCCGCGTTGCCTGTGGGACGCCGGCGCCTCGCTCGGCGAGGGCGCGCTGTGGTCGCCGCAGCACCAGGCACTGTGGTGGGTCGACATCCTGGGCCGGCGCCTGCACCGCTGGCAGTGGCCTGATGGAGCGCGCGCCCAATGGGAGTTCGACGACGAGGTGTCGGCCGTGGCCGAGCGTGCCGATGGCGCCGGCCTGCTGCTGGCGCTGCGGCGCGGTGTTGCAACCTTCGACCCGGCGAGCGGCCGGCTGACCGCATGGCACCGGCCTGCAGGCGAGCCGCCGGGCAACCGCTTCAACGACGGCAAGTGCGATGCGCAGGGCCGCTTCTGGGCCGGCAGCATGGACTTCGATTGCGTGGCGACCACGGGCGCGCTGTACCGCTTCGACGCGGATGGCAGCTGCACCCGGCACGACAGCGGCTTCGCCGTGACGAACGGCCCGACCTGGTCACTGGACGGACGCACCATGTACTTCAACGACACCGTGCAGGGCATGGTGCTGGCGTATGACGTCGACGCTGCGGCCGGCCGCGTGTCGCGCCGCCGGCCCTGGCTGCGCCTGGCAGCGGACGACGGCGTGCCGGACGGCATGTGCACCGATGCGGCCGGCCGCGTGTGGATCGCGCACTGGGGCGGCGGCTGCGTCAGTTGCCACGACCCCGACAGCGCGGCCGAACTGTGCCGCGTCGCCCTGCCCGCGCGCCAGATCACCAGCTGCGCGTTCGGCGGGGCGGACCTGCGCACGCTGTTCGTCACCAGCGCCGCGACCGGGCTGGGCGCTGCAGCCCGCGCTGCGCAACCCTTGGCCGGCGCCCTCTTCGCGCTGGAGTTGGACAGCCCCGGCCGGCCAGCCCATCGGTTCGGCACCGCATGAACGTGCGCCGCGCCGCCACCGGCCAGCGCGCAGCGCAACGCGACTCGACACCTGAAGGATCTGCCGTGACCCACCCCATCGCCTGGCTGCGCCATGCCGGCCAGGAACTCGGCCTGCTGCCCTCGCTGGGCGGCGCCGTCGCGGCCTGGCGCTGCACGACGCCGGACGGCCCGTTCGACCTGTGGCGCCCCTGGGACGGCACGCCCGACCTGTACCGCACGGCATCGTTCGCGATGCTGCCATGGTCCAACCGCATCAGCCAGGGCGGCTTCACGCAGGACGGGCGCTTTCACCCCATGCGGCCGAACCGCGCGGGCGAGCCCTACCCGATCCACGGCGACGCGTGGCTGCAGCCCTGGGCCCTGGTGCAGCCGGCGGAAGACACCGTGCGCATGACACTGCAATCGCATCACTTCGACGGCAACCCCTACGCCTACGCGGCCACCCAGACCCTGCGCCTGGTGCAAGGCGGGCTGGACCAATCAGTCGAGGTGCGGCATCTGGGCGATGCGCCGCTGCCCTACGGCCTGGGGCTGCACCCGTGGTTTGCGCGCACGCCGGGCCTGCGCGTGCAGGCCGGCGTGGATGGCGTGTGGCTCAGTGGCGACGACCCGATCCCGACCGGCCACACGCAGGCGTTGCCCGCGGACTGGGACCTGAACGCCGGCATTCCAGCGCACGGCAGCTTCATCGACAACGGCTACAGCGGCTGGCAGGGCCAGGCCAGCTTGCACTGGCCCGAGCACCGGATGCGGCTGCACCTTGCCACGCCCGAGCCGGATGCCGGCGCGTCCTGCTGCCTGGTCTACCGCCCGCCCCAGGGCCCGGCGCTGTGCTTCGAACCGATCACGCACCCGATCGATGCCTTCCACATGCCGGGGCGCCCGGGGCTGCGGGTGCTGGCGCAAGGGGAGTCGATGCGCCTGGCGCTGCAGTGGCGCTTCGCGCAGGACTGACGCGCGGGCTTGTCGCCGCAGCAGCGGACGGCACGCTACGGCAAGACCCCTTGCGTCAAAGCCTGCTCGATGCGCAGCACCGCATCGCGCTGCAACAAAAAGCGCTCGGCCACCAGGTCGTTGGCCGCCCGCGTCACCGCGGCCACATAGCCGGCCTGGTTGCCATACAGCGACTCCAGTGAAGGCCGCGTGTCGCCCGCCGAGATGCGGTCGAACTCGGTGGTGTGGAACGGAATGAAGCTGCCCGTCAGGTTGGACAGATCGACGATGCCGGGTGTCGCGACGTAGTTGAACTCGATGCTGGTACCCAGCGGCGCACGTGCTTCGACGCTCTTGATGCCAGCCTTCGCCAGCCCCGTGGTGGAGTCCACCTGCGGCACGAGGATGGCGTAGTCGCGGCCGGTGGTGTAGGGCGGCAGCAGCGTTGCGATGCCGGATTCGTCCTGCGCGATGTACTGCGGTCCGAAGTCGAGTAGCGGAAAGCTGTTGTAGCGCGCCAGGTAGTTGAAGTCGGGGATGGCGTCGTAGCCGCCGACGTTGACCAAGGCGTTGCCGTCCAGGCCGTTAGCGATCAGGAAGCCCTGCACCAGCTGCGCCCTACGGACGGGATCTGGTTCGATGCTCGCGAACTGGAGGTACAGCAGGTCATACAACGGCCCCACACTGATCGGGTCCGTGCGCAACCTCAGGCCCTTCATGACCGGGAATACCAGCTGGTCCGGCCGGGCCAGCGTGCCGTCTGCCAGCTTGGGGACCTGGCTGGCTGGTGGCGCGGTGTCACGCACGACCCAATCCTCCAGCGCGACGAACAGCGCACG
>NZ_JBWMBB010000030.1:0-15400 GCF_056521305.1 Rhodoferax sp. RT4P68 | reverse complement strand
TCATGACTTCCCCTTTCCATTTAGGTTGACTTCCGCAACGTCAATCTTGGTGCCTCGACACCGTCTCAGGACTGGGGAAGTCCCTTCGTATTCGCTGCGTAGAGCACACCATCGTCGCGGCCCGTCACCGCTGTGCTTCATCGGTCAGCACGACGTGCCGTCCTCGTCAGCACCGTCGCGGTTGCTTTGTCGACACGACGCGCCGTGTTCAGGGCCGAGGGTATCGGGTGGCCCCAGCAGCGAAATAAAGGAGGAGGTACGCGCCCTGCGCGGACCGGGGGACATTCGCGGAAGGGGCCACCCGGTGGCCTCGGCCCGCCCGCCACATCCCCAACCGCACCTGCACCCGCACCCGATCCCGATCCCGATCCCGAACCCGCACCCGATCCCGACCCCGAGCGCACCCACATGAACGCCAACCTGAAGATCCAGGGCCTGGGCGCCGGCTATGGCGGGTTCAACGTGATCCGCTCCATCGACCTGGACGTGACGCCCGGCCTCACCGTCATCCTCGGGCCCAACGGCGCCGGCAAGACCACCCTGCTCAAGGCCCTGGCCGGCCTGATCCCCCGCACCGGCACCGTGATGCTGGACGACATCTTGCTGCCCGTGCGCCAGACCGGCACGGCCGTGCGGCGCGGCATGGCGCTGGTGGCCGAGGGCCGGCAACTCTTCCCGCAAATGACCGTGACCGAGAACCTGGAGCTGGGCGGCTGGCTCACGCCCAAGGCCGAGCGCGCGCGGCGGGTGGAACAGGCGTTCGTCGAGTTCCCGCGGCTGCGCGAACGGGCACGCCAGCTGGCCGGCACCATGAGCGGCGGCGAGCAGCAGATGGTGGCTGTGGCCCGCGCCATGGTGAGCGGCCCGCGCCTGTTGATGCTGGACGAACCCTCGCTCGGCCTGGCGCCGCGCATGGTGGACGAGCTGCTGGCGATTGCCCGCCGCATCGCCGATGCCGGCACCACCGTGCTGATGGTCGAGCAGAACGTGAAGAAAGCGCTGGCCGTGGCCGACCGTGGCCATGTGCTGGAACGCGGCGTGATCGTCGCGAGCGGGCCGGCCGACGAACTGGCCCGGTCCGACGTGGTGCGCAACGCATACCTCGGCCCAGGTGCCGCCACTTGAACCATTCCTGAAGGAGAACCCCCTATGTCCGATATCTCGATGCTGATCCATGGCGAAGCCGTGCAGGCCGCCAGTGGCGCCATGTTCGAGCGCCGCAACCCGCTGGATGGCAGCGTGGCCACGCGCGCGCCGGCTGCCAGCCCGGCCGACGCCCTGCGCGCGGTCGAGGCTGCCGCCGCCGCGTTCACCACCTGGCGCCACACCGGCCCCGGCGCACGCCGCGCGCTGCTGCTCAAAGCCGCCGACGCGTTGGAGGCGAAGACGCCCGCATTCGTGGCCGCGCTGCCGCGCGAGACCGGCGCCACCCCCATGTGGGCCGGCTTCAACGTACACCTGGCGGCCGGCATGCTGCGCGAGGCTGCGGCGCTGACGACGCGGATCGCGGGCGAGATCATCCCCTCCGACGTGCCCGGCAGCCTGGCCATGGGCATGCGCCAGCCGGCCGGCGTGGTGCTGGGGATCGCGCCGTGGAACGCACCCGTGATTCTGGGCGTGCGCGCCATCGCCGCGCCGCTGGCCTGCGGCAACACCGTGGTGTTCAAGGGCTCGGAGTTGTGCCCCGAGACGCACCAGCGCATCGCCCAGGCCTTTGTCGACGCGGGCTTTCCACCCGGCGTCGTGAACTACGTGACCAACGCGCCGGCCGATGCCGCCGCCGTGGTCGAGGCCATGGTCGCGCACCCGGCGGTGCGGCGCGTGAACTTCACCGGCTCGACCAAGGTCGGCAAGCTGATCGCCGTGACCTGCGCGCAGCATCTCAAACCCGTGGTGCTGGAACTGGGCGGCAAAGCGCCACTCGTGGTGCTGGACGATGCCGACATCGACGCGGCCGTGAACGGCGCGGCCTTCGGCTGCTTCGCCAATTCGGGGCAGATCTGCATGAGCACCGAGCGCTTGATCGTGGACAACGCCATCGCCAACGTGTTCCTGGACCGATTCGTCGCCAAGGCGCGGATGCTGCCGCTGGGCGACCCGCGTGGGCCGGACCCGGTGGTGCTGGGCAGCGTGGCCAGTATGTCGACCGTGGAGCACTGCAACGCGCTGATCGACGACGCGCTGGCCAAGGGCGCCAAGCTGCTGTGCGGCGGCAAGGCCACCAGCACGCTGATGCCCGCGACCGTGCTGGACCATGTGCTGCCTTCCATGCGCATCTACGGCGAGGAGACGTTCGGCCCGGTCAAGTGCGTGGTGCGTGTGGACGGCGTGGAAGAAGCCATCGCCTGCGCCAACGACAACGCCTACGGCCTCTCGGCCGCCGTGTTCGGCAAGGACGCGGCCCGCGCGCTGGCGGTGGCGCAGCGCATCGAATCGGGCATCTGCCACGTCAACGGCCCCACCGTGCACGACGAGGCGCAGATGCCATTCGGCGGCGTCAAGGGCAGCGGCTGGGGCCGCTTCGGCGGCCAGGCCGGCGTGGCGGAGTTCACCGATCTGCGCTGGGTAACGCTGCAGATGGGCGAGCGGCACTACCCGTTTTGAGGGCGTGGGCGGAGCGGGGGCGGCTGGCGGCCCCCTGCTATGCCCGATAGCATGGCTGACCCCGTTGAGGGAGACCCAAAGCGTGACCAGCAAGAACACCGTCTGCAACTGGTATGACGGCGCCGCCGAGGCCGCCGCCACCTTCTACGCTGCCACCTTCCCCGACAGCGCCGTGCACGCCGTGCACCGCGCGCCGGGCGACTACCCAGATGGCCGGCAGGGCGACGTGCTGACGGTGGAGTTCACCGTGGCCGGCATCCCATGCCTGGGCCTGAACGGCGGGCCGCGCTTCAAGCACACCGAGGCCTTCTCGTTCCAGATCGCCACCGACGACCAGGCTGAGACCGACAGGCTGTGGAATGCCATCGTCGGCAACGGCGGCGAGGAAAGCGCCTGCGGCTGGTGCAAGGACCGCTGGGGCCTGTCGTGGCAGATCACGCCGCGCGCGCTGATCGAGGCCATCACCGACCCGGACCCGGCCGTCGCCAAGCGCGCGTTCGAGGCCATGATGACCATGGGCAAGATCGACATCGCGGCGATCGAGGCGGCGCGGCGCGGTTGAGACGGGTCAGCCCTCGCCGGGCGCCGCGTCGAAGATCCCCTGCAACCTGCCGACGACCATGCGCCTGCCGCGCACCGGCATGAATCGCGCGCGGCTTGCTACGGGCTTTTGAGCTCGGCAACCCAGCGCTCGGCGCCGGTCTTCTCGACCAGCTCCCACGCTTGTCCATACGCTGCAGAGGCGCCGGAGGTGTGGAACGTCTTGATCGACCGCAGATCCGCTGCGCGGCCGAGCTTCTGGTAGACGACCTGCATCAGCGCAAACAGATGGACGTGCGTTCGCGCCACCGGAAACTCGTCGAAGGTGGCCTTGTGTTCGATCAGCAGCGGCGTCGTCAGCGGCCGATGCGCAGCGACGTAGGTGTGCAGAAGCTCGTGGAACACAAGGGAGGCAAACAGCATATCGCCGGCTGGCTTGCCCTCAGTCGGCCCTTGAAGAAACCTCCGCATGCTGATGATCAATGGGCTGCTCATCGACGCCACGCTGCACAGCGTCAGCGTCGCGATCATCTCGCGGTGTGGGAAGGGCTTGCCGACCTCCTGCAGGGCCGTGCCGAGCAGCGCCTCCGATTCAGAACTCCAAACACCCTGGAACGCTGTGACGCGATCGTTCAGCTCGGCTTTCCATTCCGCCCTTATTTCCCAGTGCGGCCACTTTCTGGTGGCTTCATACCTGTACCTGGTCAGTTGCTCGCACTCGATGTCGAAGGGAAGCGGCCTGTACTGCAGCTTGACCACAGGCACGTCCTGCGCCCGTGCGGGGCCGGCCACGCCGGCCAGAACGACCAACGCACCGAAGGCGAGCGCCTTCACTGTGCCGGCCCATGATGGTTCGCGCATGACTGCCTCCGCCTCCGTTTGAATAGGGGCGCAACCGACAGGGCCGCCCATAACGCTCACCTTATCCGCCGCCACGCGCCGCGTCAGTCACCAAAAGTCATCTGCGACAGCTCTTGACACGACTGGCGCTGGCGTGCACCGGCGTCATCAGAAAGTGATGCGAGATCAGCAGCGCCACGTCAGTCGCCGTGCGTGCGCCGCGCCAGCATATCGTCCACCACCGGCACGACGGACATGAGCACGAGCAACGCCGCCAGCGGCACCGTGGCCAGATAACCCACATGCTTGAAGCCGAGCGCGCCCGTGACACCACCCAGCAGGAAAAACACGCACAGAAGCGCCAGCATCGACAGCCGCGCCCGATCGGCCACCACGCGGCCCTCCAGGTCGGGCGCTCCCCGGTTCCAGTAAATGGCACGGCCCAGCTCGATGCCCAGGTCGGTGATGACCCCGGTCAGGTGCGTGGTGCGCACGACCGCGCCCGAGATCTTGGTGATGACGGCGTTCTGCAAGCCCATCATGAAGCACAGGAGCATGACGGTGACCGGCACGAACAGCCCCTGGATCTGCGCCAACCTGGCCCCCAGCAGCCCGAAGGCCAGCAGCAGCGCGGCCTCGAGCATCAAAGGCAAGGCATAGCGGCTGCGCAACTGTCTGCGGCGGGCGAAGTTGATCATCACGGCGGAGGTCATGGCACCCAGCAGAAACGACAGCACGGCGCCGAGAGCGCTCAGCGCCAGCGTGACTTCACCCAGCGCGATGTGGTCGGCCATGGAGGACACCAACCCCGTCATGTGCGAGGTGTAGATCTTGACCGCGAGGAACGCACCCGCATTGGCCGCACCGGCGACGAAGGCCAGCCCGAAGCCGAGGTGGCGGTCGCTGCGCAGCGAGCGTTCCTGCGCGGTGAGGCTGCGGGCGTAAGCGATGGGCATGGGGAATCGTAGCGGCAGCGGGCCGTGGGTCTCGCTACGGAGCGCTGGCTGACCGGCAGCGGCAAGGCGTTGCCCCAAGCCGCCTCTCGGCGCCTCGCGAGGCCATCGTTCGTGTCGAAGAGCTTTACAACGTACGGAGTGTGCAACGAGCGAGGCTCGGCTTGCCGCCATTGGCTCGCCTCAGCGCGCCAAAACGATGACGCATCAGCGTACCGCCGCGCCCCGGTGTGACGACCCCAGCCGCTGCAAGGTGCGTTGGCACTGCCGCAGGCTCATGCGGATGCCGTAGTGCTCCGCCAGGTGCTGCTCCAACAGGCGGCCGGTCCACAGGGGCCCGCCCACACCGCAGGCGGCGGGCGTCTGCCGCAGTTCACAGCGCAGGCGCTGTTCGAAGTCATGGGGCAGGCGCGGCGGCCGGCCGTGTGAGCCGTGCCACTCCAAGCCCATCACGCCGTCGTCATTGAAGGCGCACACCCAGCGCTCCACCGACCTCGTTGTATCGCCAAACCAGATGGCCACCTGGTGGCAGGTGCAGCCCTGGCCGACGAGCAGTACGCAGTGCAGCTTGTGCAGCAGCAGTTGCTCGTGCCCGCCCTGGACCATGGCTTGAACAGCCCGAAGTGCAGCCTGCGGATTCTCCACAAGAAGTTTCTTCATATCCTTCACCCCTCCAATCGTCGCGGCCATCAAGGCATGCGACAGGCATTTTGTCGTTTGACGGACGGCGAGAAACTTGGTGTGGTTCATGCATGTGCGTCAGCCATGGGCACCCGTCTCATCAAGATATGGCCGCAAAGCAAAATTCTGGAAACGTCAACGAATGTTGAAATATATTCATCAAGTCAATGATGATGGTCACCCACTTGCTCACAACATGTCGCGCCAGTTTAAACCACACCGGAGAAAAGCATGAGACACCATCCAGGTTACTATTCTTCAAGTATTGTGCGCATCATCGTTGCTGCCCTGCTCTCAGTGCTGTCGGTCAGCGCCTTTTCCGGACCAATCCCCACTCAAGATGCGAAAGTATTGAACAGCTTCAAAATCAAGAACAACACCGACGGTCCAGTCGAAGACTACCATGTCAAAGTTGAACACGTGGGCCCCGGTAATCTGAACTTGAGAAAGGGAAAGTTCGCCAACCAAGTGATTGGAGCAAACAACGTCACAGGAAATGGCACGCCCGCCGTTAACATTGACATCGATGTCAATGTCGGTCGCGGATTAGAGCCCACCGTAAGTCTCGAATTTATTCAACAAAATAATGCTGTTCGCGTAACCGAATCTTATTGGACACGAAAGGACATCCAAGGAAACTCTGTGCGCGTACCTGCAAATTTGGGAGGTAACGCTGCCGTTCCCGGCTTCCAAGTTGTAGGGGATCCAGAATATACAATTTACAATGACTTCGATGATTCCATGGGAATTCGGGGCTTGCAGTTCCTGGTGAATTCGCCCGAACTTGATTTCGACAGTATTGACCCGGGCTCGATGGCAGGTTTCGGCGCCATGTTGGCAGACTTTGTTTTGGCCCCACACAGCTCATTGATGATTTTTGTGGCGGGAGCTTTGGATCCCGGAAATTTCTTGTACGCCCAGGGCACAATATTCGATGCAGGATTCACTTCGGAGACGGGATCATTCGTGCATGGTCACCAAAATCCCGTACCTGAGCCAGGCATATTGTTTCTCATCGGCATAGGAGCGATCGGCTTGCTAGGAGTTTATAGGCGGCGACCTGCATAGCGCACGCTCAGAGCGGTTGCACATGTCTCCTCCCCCCCGAATGGGATGCAGGGCAGTGCCTCAGCACACGCAAAGCGCCCTGTCGCGTACAGCGCCCCGCGTGCCTGCCTGGCGAGATCAGCTCGCCCGCCGCCGCGCCCACCCCAGCACGCCCAAGCCCAGCAGCAGCAGTGAGGCCACGCCTGGCTCAGGCACTTCGCCCACGTCCGGCGCCTGCAGCACAAAGGCCAGGTTGTCGGCATAGCCGTCGTTGTCGCCACCGCCGATGCGCTCCATCGACAGCCAGAACGCCAGCTGACTGGTGCCGACCGGCAGGAAGCCGTCGGCCTCGCGGTAGAACAGACCGGTCTGGTTGTTGCGGTCGCCTGGCATCACCGGGCCAATGGCCGCGCTGCCGATCTCGGTGCCGAACCCATCGAGAAACTGCACGTAGAACAGCGCGTTGTCGCCCTGGCTGCTCCAGCCGCCGAGCCAGCCGCTCAGCGAGAAATCGATGGACTGGGTCGTCGTCGCGCCGAAGTCCAGCGCCTGGTAGCCCACGGCGTACGCACCGGTTCCCGCGAACATCTTGCTGCCGCGCTCGGCCGGCCCCGGCTGCGTGGGCAGCACCCAGTTGCTGCCGTAGCTGACCGACTGCACGGGGTTGTAGGTGGAGTAGCCCGTCCAGCCGGCGACGCCGGCCTCGGCATCGCCGTTGACGACGAGGTTGCTGCCGTAGATGACGGCGGCCTGGCTGCTGCAGGCCACGGCCAGCAAGGCCGTGGCAAGAAAGTGTCGAACATTCATGGTCAAGATTCCGGTGTTCAGTTGATGCGGTATTGGTCCAGCTGGGCGGCGCCCTGCATGGCGGGGTCGCTGATGGACGGCAGGCCGTTCTCCAGATGGCCTGCGAAGCGGCGCAGCCATGTTTGTGCGCCGTTCACGCGCACGCTGAAGTCGTACCAGTTGCTGCTGACGGACAGCGGCAGGCGCACGGTGCTGCGCGAGCGCGCCACCACGCGCACCTCGGGCAGCGTGTTCGTGTAGTACTTGTTGGCCGTCACGTGGAAGGTGCAGGGCTGGCCGCCGTTGTTCACCAGGTCGACCACCAGTTCGCCCGATGCCCGTTCGGCGCGCAGCACGATCTCGGGCAGCGCCGCAGCACTGGCGCGGCGCACGTCGCCCGCAATGTGGCGGTGAAAGCCGTTCGGCCCCAGAACCCACAGGTCGTAGGCCGCAGCGGTGGCCCAGCGGCCCTGCAGCTGCTTGCCCGGCTCCACCGTGTAGCGCCGCGGCACCTGGTCCAGCGCCAGGCGGTCGTAGACATGGAACACCGCGCCCGCCTCGCCGGTGTTCTCGAACGTCAGCACCACCTGGCCACCGGCGTCGGGCACCTGGGCCTGCACCTGCAGGTCGTACGGCAGCGCGCGTGCGGGCCGCACGCCAGCGGCCTGCACCGGGGCGGCCAGGCTGGTCGGCGTTGCCGGCACCTTGGTGTCCACCAGCGTCAGCGCCCGCGCACGCCGCGCGGCCGTGGCCGGCAGCAGTTGCAGGAAGCCGTTGTCCTGCGGATTCACGAAGTCAAAGCACGACAGCAGGTTGCCGCACACCGCGCGGCGCCACGGGCTGATCAGCGGCTCCTGCACGCCGAAGCGGGCCTCGATGAAGCGCAGCACCGAGCTGTGGTCGGCCACCTGCGAATTGACCCATCCGCCCTTGGTCCAGGGCGAGACCACGTACATCGGCACGCGCGGGCCCAGGCCATAGGGGCGGTTGATCGTGCGCGGGTCCGCGCCGTTCAGCACGTGGTGGTATTCGCCCGTGGTGTCGACGGTCGATGCGCCGGCCAGCTGGGCCAGCGCCGGGTTGGCGTTGTAGGTCGTGTACGAGGGCACCGACGGCGGCGGCATGTGGTCGAAGAAGCCGTCGTTCTCATCGAAGTTGATCAGGAGCACGGTCTTGCTCCAGACCTCGGGGTTGGCGGTCAGTGCGTCCAGCACCCGCGCGGTGTAGTCGGCGCCCGATGCCGGGCTCGACGGGCCGGGGTGTTCCGAGCCTTCGGCGGTGGCCACGATCCAGCTGACCTGCGGCAGCCGGTTGGCCAGCACGTCGGCCTTCAGCAGATCCAGGTCGCGCGTGCTCACGCCGCGCTCGCGCAGTGCCTGCGAATAGCCGGGGCGCTGGTACCAGGCGTTGCGGAACGGGCGGAAGCCGGCCAGCGGGTTGTCGGTGAAGTTGTCCGCCATGTTCTGGTAGACCTGCCAGCTCACGCCGGCGGCCTGCAGGCGCTCCACATAGGTGGTCCAGCGGTAGTCGGTGTTCTGGTCGGGGTTGAAGCTGTCGCGGCTGTTGTCGGTCGACGGGCCGCCGGCCACGGACAGCGGGTCGTTGTGGCCGGTCCACAGAAACAGGCGGTTGGTGTTGGTGCCGGTCTGCGTGGCGCAGTGGTAGTGGTCGCACAGCGTGAAGGCGCGGGCCAGCGCGAACTGGAACGGCAGGTCGGCCTCGGCGTAGTAGCCCATCGAATGGTTCTGCTTGGCGGCGCACCAGTCGTTCATGCGGCCGTGGTCCCAGGCCAGTTGTGCGTCCGTCCACGAATGCGGCGTGCCGGCCACGCGCATCACCGGAAAGTCCTGCTCGGTGTTCAGGCGGAACGGCGCGATGGCGCGGCTCTGCGGCCAGTTGGGCCGGCCGGGCACCGGCGCACCGCCGACAGTCTGCTGCACGAACACCGACTTGCGGCTGAACAGGTTCTGCCGGTCCTTCACCGGCACCGGGAACGGATCGCCGAAGCCGCGCACGCCTTCCAGCGTGCCGAAGTAGTGGTCGAAGCTGCGGTTCTCCTGCGTCAGCACCACGATGTGCTCGACATCCTGCAAGCTGCGGGTGCGCTGGTTGGCGGGCAAGGCCAGCGCGCGCTGGATGGCCGGCGGGAAGGTGGCGAGCACGGCGCTGGCGCCGCCAGCGTGGGCCAGGGTCCGTAGAAAGTCGCGGCGGCTCATGGCTGCGCCTTGGCGCGTACAAGCGCAAAGTTGATCGTTGGCATGGGGATGGTCCTAGTCAATGAGGGGGGCGAACGAGGCGCAGGTCACGCCTCCGCGAGGCAATGTATGCACGGTCAATGAAGACTCGATGACGCGGCCAGCGCGTACCGCCCCGGTCCGAACTGGTCATGCGCCTGGCCGGTCTCGGGCGTGGCTGTCGCCCTGGCCTCCACGGCGGAGCAGATCGCCACAAGTGCCATCTCTGGCCCGCATCCGGCCGCCGACCGGATCCACCCGTCACTTCAATGACACGAAAACGTCACATCACCGACGCACCATCACACCCCTGGCCACCCTTGCCGTGTGCCCGGCCATGGATGGATAGCCGCACTCCAGAACGCATCTTTGAAACCCGCCTTTACGGCACCGACGCCTCGGGGCTGATCTGCGGCTACCGGTTTGCGCCCGACGGTGCGGGCACGGCGCGGCCGGTTGATTCGGACGAGGCGGCGGCCTGGCTGGCCAGCGCAGGCGACGAAGGGCCCGACGCATCTACCGGCTTCCTCTGGCTGCACTTCAACCTGGCCCACGCCGCCGCCGACCGCTGGCTGCGCCGCCACGCCGGCCTGACGGACACCTTCTTCGAGACCTTCAGCGAGGGCCTGCACTCCACCCGCATCGAGCGCGACGACGCGGCGCTGATCGCCGTCATCAACGACGTGCGGTTCGACTTCTCGTTCGAGTCCTCGGACATCGCCACGCTGTGGATCAGCGTCGACCGGCGCCTGGTCGTCACGGCGCGGCAGTCGGCGCTGCGCTCGGTGGACCAGCTGCGCACGGCCATCAAACGCGGCGAGCAGATCCGCTCCACCGTCGAGCTGCTGGAGCGGCTGCTGCGTGCGCAAGCCGACGTGCTGGTCGACGTGGTGCGCGGCGTCACCCAACGCGTGGACCAGATCGAAGACCAGCTGCTGGCCGGCAAGCTGGACCACAAGCGCACCCGCCTGGGCGGCCTGCGCCGGCTGCTGGTGCGGCTGCAGCGGCTGCTGGCGCCCGAGCCGGCGGCCCTCTTCCGCCTGCTGCAGACGCCGCCGGCCTGGATGGCGGCGCGCGATGTGGACGAGTTGCGCCAGTCGACCGAAGAATTCTCGGTCGCGCTGCGCGACATGGCGACGCTGCAGGAGCGCATCAAGCTGCTGCAGGAAGAGCTGGCCGCCGCCGTGAACGAGGGCACCAGCCGCAGCCTGTTCGTGCTGACCGTGGTCACCGTACTGGCGCTGCCGATCAACATCCTGGCCGGCCTGTTCGGCATGAACGTGGGCGGCATCCCGCTGGCAGAGAACGGGCATGGCTTCTGGATCCTCGTCAGCGTGGTGATCGCCTTCACGGCCGTCGCTGGCTGGCTTGCGTTTCGTGGACGTCGCGACCGCTGACACCGTTCTGCCCGCCCGCGTGCGAGCATTACGACATTGCTGGAAACCAACACCGCCATGGAAATCGAATTCAAGTTCTGCATCCCCGCCGACGCGCTGGAGGCCACCGAGGCCGCCCTGCGCAGCGCCCCCTGCACGCGCACGCACCTGCAAGCGCGCTATTTCGACACGGCCGATGGCGCGCTGGCCGCACGCGGCGTGGCACTGCGCCTGCGCAAAGAGGGCGCGACCTGGGTGCAGACCTGCAAGGCCCTGGGCGATGGCCCGCTGCACCGGTTGGAGCACAACGTCGACCTGGGCCCTGGCCGCAAAGGCGCCGTGCCCACTGCCCTGGTCGCGCGGCACGACGGCACGCCCGTGGGCGAGCGGCTGCAGCAGGTGCTGGGGCCGCAGCCGGCGCCGCTGGTGGAGGTCTATGGCACCGACATCTGGCGCATCGTGCGCACTGAACAGTTCGCCGGCAGCAGCATCGAGCTGGCGCTGGACCAGGGCCGCGTGCTGGCCCCTTCGGCCGATGACGGCGCGCCGCGCAGTGCCCAGGTGTGTGAGCTGGAACTGGAGCTGGTCGAAGGTGACGTGCGCGACCTGACCACGCTGGCCCGGTTGTGGGCCGAGCGGCATGGGCTGTGGTTCAGCACCGTCACCAAGGCCGAGCGCGGGCTGCGCCTGGCGCACGGCCAGTCCACACGGGCGGCGGTGAAGGCGACGGCGCCGCAGTTTGCGCTTGGCGATGGCTTCCCCGACGGCCCGACGATCCAGCGCGCCGTGGTGGCCGCCTGCCTGGCGCAGATCCTGCCGAACGCAACCGAGGTCGCCGCCGGCAGCGATGACACCGCCCAGGTGCACCAGCTGCGCGTGGGCCTGCGCCGGCTGCGCACCGCCCTGCGCGAGCTGGCCCCGCTGGGCGAGGGGATGTGCGAAGCCTGGGAAGAGCCCTTGGTGCGCGTGTTCCGCGCGCTGGGCGAGCGGCGCGATCAGCAGGTGGTGCGGCAGACGGTGCAGCCCCGGCTGCACGCCGCGGGCGCGCCTGCATTCGACTGGCCGGCCGAGCCTGCGGGCGGCGCCACACCGGGCGACGCAGTGCGCGCGGCGGACTTCCAGTCCGCGCTGGTCGGGCTGATCGGCTTTGCCGCGGCACCGGCGGCGGATGGGGCTTCGCCCAAGCAGGCGCGCAAGCTGCTGCGCGCGCGGCTGGACAAGCTGCACAAGCAATTGCGCCAGGGCGCGCAGGCGTTCGAAGTGATGGCGCCCGAGGGGCAGCACCAGGTGCGCAAGCGTCTGAAGCGACTGCGCTACCTGGCCGAATTCGTCGGCGTGTGCTTTGACGCCAAGGGCGCGGCGCGGCATGCGCGCCGGCTGGAGCCGGCCCAGGATGCCATGGGCACGTTCATGGATGAGCTGACGGCCGAGCAGGTTTATCGCGCCATGGCGCCACAGGAGCCGCAGGCCTGGTTCGCAGTGGGCTGGCTATTGGCCCGCCACTCGGAATCGGCCGGGATGGCCGGCGCTGCGCTGCGCGAGGCAGCGCAGCAGGCCAACCGGTTCTGGAAATAGCGCCGCGCCCGAACGGGCCGGCGCGCCCGCCTCAGGCGGCCCGGGACGCGGGCGCTTCGGCCGCGCTGGGTTGTTGCGCGACGGGTGCCGAGGGCTGGCTCAGCGCGCTGGCCTGCACGGCGAAGTCGTACAGCTTGGCCTTGCCGGCGTAGTAGCGGTCCAGGCGCCATTCCTTGACGATCTGCACGGCCAGGTCGAAACGTTCCAGATCCAGTGCGTACAGGCGTTCCAGATGGAAGGGCTCGCGCGATTCGAGCGAGAGGACCAGATCGGCCAAGGTCTTGGCGGAATCCTTGTAAGGGTCCTTGGCGATGAGCTTTTTGGCTTCTTTGATGGCGTTCAAAAGGGAGTCCTTGCGTTGAGGTGCTATCGGAAACCCGCATTTGACACTGCGAAGAGCCCGTTTTTGTGACATTTTTGTGACTGGCGGGCGAACCATTGACACATCAGCACCAGATCGGTGCCGCCGCGCCCCGCAAGGGACGCACATCGTTACCTATGCAGGCGGTTAGGCCAACGCCGGCTCGGGCGGCACCGACGGCCTGCAGCCGGATGTGGCCAGAACCTGGGCGATGGTCTCGGGCAGTTCGAAGATGGCCCGGTTGTGCACCTGCGCCACACGCGCGCGAAAGGCCGGCAGCGCCTCGCACAGCGTGCGCACGGCCGGCGCCACCTCGCCAAACCCGGGCAGCACCAAGCCCAGGCCCTGCTCGGCCAGCCACTGGGTGTTGTAGCGCTCCTGCGGCATCGTGAACGCATTGCGCACGGTGATGGCCGGCAGGCCCATGTGCACGGCCTCGCTCAGGCTGCCGGGGCCGGGCTTTCCGATGAAGAAATCGCCCAGTGCGAGATAGCGCCGCACCTCGCGCGTGAAGCCCACCACCACGCGCGGCGCCGCCGCCGGCCGCTTGCGCAGGCGGGCCGCCAGCTTGGCATGGTGGCCGCACAGCAGGATGAGCGGCGTGTCGGGCAGCTCACGGGCGATGCTGTCCATGGTCATCGAACCGGCGCCGCCGAACATCACCACGCCCACCGGTTGGTCGGCCGGCAGGCCCAAGGCGGCACGCTCGGCCGCGCGGTCCAGCGCCAGCGGGGCGTAGAAATCGGGGTGGATCAGCATGCCCGACAGCGCGTGCAGCCGCGTGGTGTCGTGCCCCGCGGCGCGCGCCTGGGCCAGAGCCTTGGGCGTGCCGCAGACCAGGTGCTGGGCCACGCCGGGCTCACGCCAGAAGCGCGGCGGGTGGTCGGCCATGTCGGTCATCACCGTCATGAAGGGCACGCCCGGGCGCGCCTGCGCCAGGCTTTCGCCCAGTGCGCGGTTGAAGTTGGGGATGAGCGAGATGACGATGTCTGGCGCGCTGCGCTGCCAGTGCCCCGCCAGCCGCTGCACCAGCGTGCCGTGGGCCATGCGGATCAGGCCTTGCAGCAGCTTGAGTTCTTGCGCGAGACCCAGTGTCCAGCCGCGCGCCAGGCGCTTGTTGTAAAGGTCTTCGGGCGCCATGCCGGTGGTGCGCTGGAACAGCGCCTGCGGGTCCACGATGTCGACCAGGTTCACCAGGCGCAGATCCCAGGGGCGCTGCTGCTGCGCGCACACGGCCTGCAGCGCCAGCGCCGCGGCGCGGTGGCCGCCGCCGGCGTTGAAGTAGACGAGGTCGATGCGGGTCATCGCCACATGGTGGTGCCGGCCTGCGACACCTGTGTGTCAGTGGCGTGTCGTTGGCGTGGCAGTGCTGGTGTTCATCCCCGACCGCTCGCGGTCGTGCCGATGCGACAACGCCGAACCTGCGGCCTACCCCGTCACCGCCAATGGCGCCGGCCGAGCGCGGGCCCCATTTCACGCTGCATGGCCCGCCACACGCGCTCAAGGCCGGCGCACATCCAGGGCTCGCCGTCTCTGGACACCCGCCACTGCCTCACGTCTCTTGGATTGGGTTCGAAGTGCAAGGACCAGGTGATGCCGCCGCAGGAGAAACTCCAGTCGAACGGTTGGCGACGGTCTTCGCGGTCATCGAGTGGCCGCGTGGGGTTGGCTTCAGAGACACGGCTTCGCCGCTGCTCGGCACGCGCATCGCGTTCAGAACGGGTTGCAGTGCGATAGGGGCGCATGCTCAAATGTTAGGCGGAAATCGTTAACAATCCACCGATAACACGTTAGCCCTCAATGAGAATTCTCGCTCCGAAACTTTTGCACCAACTCACAGAGGCCGATTTTGCGGCCTATCCTGTGTGGGCTAGTTACGACGATCTCGAAGAGATGGAGCTACTGGAGGGACTCGGGTTTGAAGCAACTCAAGTGATGTCTGCCTTCGAAAGGCTGGCCACTCCCGAGGAGAAAGTCTTCCCCTTGCCGAGTCAAGCGGCTTCACTGCCTTTTCGGTACCTTTGGCTGTCTGCCGTAGTCTCGCTACCAAGTGGCACAGAGCTTGTTGGTTACAGAACATCTGCGTGCCTCGGCATCTACCACCATGGCACTCTCTACCTCTTCAACAAGGCCATTCCTGATCTGTCGCAGGACAATGCCGAAAGGCTGGCTAGTTACTTGGGAGAGCCGGCTATCTTTCCAGCTCACGTCTACTGCCCCGCGACGTCAAAAGTCGAGACGTTCTCGCTTTGATGGCGAGGGCTAACAATTCATTCAAGCCGGAACGAACCTTGTTTTACTTTCGTGGACACTCCAACCTAACCGAAGGAGTGATCAATGGGAATGCCCGGTCCAAGAATGGTCGGCCGTTATGGGATTGAATTCAAGCTGACGGCAGTCAAG